>JAQVSH010000145.1 GCA_028700615.1 Bacteroidales bacterium | reverse complement strand
GCCTCTTTTGAACACGATCCTGATTTTAAAAAATGGGGATGGGAACTTTCTCCCCTGAAAATGCCGTTAACACAAGAGCAAAAAATATATTCATTTCCTGAACTACGTCAGGAAAAATACGCTAATTATAATACATTCAAAGGATTACCGGGATTGCTTGCAGATATGCTTCCGGATCGTTACGGAAGGGATCTCATCAACCTATGGCTGGTACAGCAGGGCCGTCCCGAGAATAGCATGAATCCTGTGGAAATGTTATGTTTTATTGGCCAACGAGGTATAGGAGCGCTGGAATTTGAACCCGCAACGCTAAAGCAAAACGTCCATACTTTTGCCGTTGAAATGAACACATTGGTAACAATTGCGGCTAAGATGCTCTCAGAGAGAGAGGCATTTGTGACCAATCTGAAATCCGATGAAGAGAAAGCCATGCGGGAAATATTGAAAATCGGGACCTCTGCCGGGGGGGCTCGCCCCAAAGCGGTCATCGCTTATAACGAAAAAACCGGAGAAGTGCGTTCCGGACAAACCCGTGTTCCCGAAGGCTTTGAACACTGGCTTCTTAAACTGGACGGGGTCAGTGATGTACAACTGGGTGCCACGTCCGGTTATGGCCGCGTCGAATATGCTTATTACTTAATGGCGCGGGATTGTGGTATAGAAATGATGCCCTGTCGTCTGCTGGAGGAGAACGGGCGCGCTCATTTTATTACTAAGCGCTTTGACAGGGAGGGAAACCTTACGAAACATCATGTACAAACCCTTTGCGCGATGAAACATTTTGATTATAACCGCGTAGACAGTTATAGTTATGAACAGTTATTTCAAACCATGAGGGAGTTAAAATTGACCTATTCCGAAGCAGAACAGATGTTTCGCCGAATGGTGTTCAATGTTATGGCGCGCAATTGTGATGACCATACGAAGAATTTTTCTTTTATACTGAAACAGGGAGGCCGGTGGGAACTGGCTCCGGCCTATGATCTTTGCTATGCCTATCGTCCCGGAAGCGACTGGGTGAGTCATCACGCACTGAGCATAAACGGAAAGATAGAAGATATCACGCGGAATGACTTGATGGAAGTCGGGAGATCTGTTGGAAATAAGAAAACAAAGGAGATTATTGATCTCATCAGCCATACGATTCAGCGCTGGGATGATTACGCAACAGAGGCTGGCGTAGATCAAGATAAAAAAGCATCCATCGGCAAAACGCTTGTTTCTTTGCTTTCCTGATTTCCATATTTGAAGGGTCTGTGATTTCATCAATGTTATTCTAAAATAGAATAACACAGAATTTTTCCAGAGTCATCACAAAAAAAATAATGGTCTCAACTATCGTTTTTTTACTTATTGACTATCTTTATTTCATGGATGTTTTGACCCCTGAGCAACGGAAAAAAAACATGCGGGCAATTAAGAGTAAAAATACTAAAATTGAAGAATTGCTCGCAAAGGCCCTTAGACAACAAGGGCTAAGGTATCGTCGCAGCAATGCTGAAATATTTGGAAAACCCGACTTTACTTTTAGAAAACTGAAAATTGCTATTTTTTGTGATAGCGAATATTTTCATGGCAAGGATTGGGAAATAAATAAACACAGGATTAAAACAAACACTGAATTTTGGCAAAATAAAATTGAGAGCAATATTTTAAGAGATAAGTTAGTGAATGATACTCTGTTGAAAGAAGGTTGGAAAGTAATTCGTTTTTGGGGTGACGTAATCAAAAAAAATATGGATTTTTGTATTCAGACCATAAACAGAGAAATTGAAGAAAAACGTACTGAAATACTCGGAAATACGAGAGAAACTAAACATTCTGCCGGAAAAGGACGAGAATAATAAATTAGCTAATCTTACTCATTATCTGCAAAATGCGGATAATAAAACTTCTCATTATTACAAAGAACCGGCATCAGAATATCTTATTCATCTGAAGAACAAACCGGGATTTTTTGAGAATCCCTCACTTCAATGCCTGTTGCCCATAAAATGGGACATTCCTTTCCCTGCTCCCAAAGAACCCTGCTTTCACTTTATTGATCTTTTTGCAGGAATTGGCGGAACGAGACTGGCTTTTCAAAATTACGGAGGTAAATGTGTTTTTACTTCCGAGTGGGATAAGTTTGCTAAGAAAACCTATGAATTAAATTTCGGGGAAGTTCCATTCGGTGATATTACTAAGATTGATGAAAATGATATTCCTGAACATGATATTCTTTTAGCCGGATTTCCCTGTCAACCTTTTTCAATTGCGGGTGTTTCAAAAAAAAATAGTTTGGGACGTAGCCATGGATTTTTAGACAAAACTCAGGGAACCCTGTTTTTTGACGTAGCAAGGATCATTAAGCATAAACGACCCAAAGCATTTATGCTTGAAAATGTTAAAAATCTCATTTCACACGATAAAGGAAGAACTTTCAAGGTGATTTTCAACACCTTGAAGGAGCTGGATTACAATGTGTATTTTAAAATTTTGGATGGCAAACATTTTGTCCCTCAACACAGAGAACGTATTATTATCGTTGGTTTTGACAAAAACACCTTCAAAGGGCAGGAAAATTTTCAGTTTGCAGAATTACCTCCGGAAAATAAGAAGATAGCTCAAATTCTGGATACCAATCCTGATGAAAAATACACGCTGTCGGATAAACTATGGAGTTATCTACAAACATATGCGGAAAAACATCGAGCTAAAGGAAATGGATTTGGTTTTGGTATGACCAATTTGAATGGTATTTCTCGAACTCTGAGTGCACGTTACTATAAAGATGGTTCGGAAATTTTAATTCCTCAAAATGATTCGAATCCCAGAAGATTAACACCTCGTGAATGTGCCAGACTAATGGGATATCCGGATAATTTTATTATAAGAGTCTCCGATAATCAGGCCTATCGACAATTTGGAAACTCTGTCATTGTCCCTCTCATAGAATCTGTAGCTAAAGAAATAGTGAAAATTATAGTAAAATGAGCGACATTATCGGTTTTGCTATTGAATCGGTGCATAAGAGCCAGACCTCTTTTTGCAAATTTATCTCAGCCAATGATGCTGGGAAAACCGGTGGGCATCAGGAAGGATTTTATATTCCTAAAAATTCAATTCCTTTGATGTTTGATACCCCCGGAGAAAAGGGGTTTAACAAAGAACGATTTATTACGATCAAATGGCAAAATGATTTTGAGACCCAAAGTCGTTTTATCTATTACGGACAGGGAACCCGAAATGAATATCGCCTAACTCGTTTTGGTCGTGGATTTCCGTTTTTAACAGATAACAATGTTGGAGATCTGCTTGTCCTAAGCCATATCTCTGAGGATTATTACGAAGGATTTGTTCTACAGACAGATGAAGATATTGAGGATTTCTTTGCTTGTTTTAATATTTCATCCAACGAGACGAATCGCTTAATAGAAAAACACATTGGGGTAACTGCCGAAGAGAAACTTCTTCAAAGTTTCATGCTTTATCTTTCGACTCTTACTATTGATTTTCCCACAACAATTGAATTGGCTTTTAATGCACGGAATTGCTATAAACAATCTTTTAATATAAAACCATCACAACTTATTACCAATCCTGATGGTGAATTACTAAATTGGCTTAATGCTGAATATCAACTTTTTAAAACAATTGAGAGTGATCGTTATAGAGAGCGGATTAAATCTCCATTTTCTACGGTTCAGGAATTGGTTGATTGCGCGAATACAATTTTGAATCGTCGGAAAAGCAGAGCCGGAAAATCTTTGGAACATCATCTTTCCGAGGTTTTTACGAATTTCAACCTGAGTTATGAGACCCAAGTAATCACCGAAGGGAATAAGCGTCCTGATTTCATCTTCCCAAGTTCGTCCAGCTATCAGGATTTGCAATATACTCCTGATAAGCTTATCTTTCTTGCATCAAAAACAACCTGTAAAGATCGTTGGCGTCAAATACTCAATGAAGCAGACAGGATAAGGATCAAGCACTTATTTACCTTACAGCAGGGGATCTCAATTAATCAACTATCCGAGATGTATAAATATGATGTCAGATTAGTGGTCCCCAAACCTTATTTAGATACATTCCCCAAAGAATATCAGTCAAAGATTTTGACACTAAACGGGTTTATAAATCATGTAAAAACGGTTCAGAATGAATAAATTACTCGAGTAATCGGGTATAGTAACTCCTTAAAAAACAGTCTAACTGTATATCAACCTCTATGAATTCCGATTCATCACCAGGCAAATAATCATACACCCATTGTCAAATTATTTGACAAAAACAAGAGAAATTTATATATAAATATCTGTTTATCAATTAATCACACATTTGGTATGGTTTTGGTGAACAGAATCATTACGTTGTATTAAAAGTGGTTTTTACCTCAACCGGAATCCTGGCACTTTGAATTATCTTTACTGACAAAGAGTTGGAAGTCGTGGAGAGTAGTGATCAGAGCATCCTCTGGATGCTCTGATTTATTAATCAATAACTTATATAGTAAGCCGAAATAATGGAAAACTTGGACAAAGTCAAAATCGAAAAGATCATCAAAACCAGGAAACAGGCGCACGCGTTCTATTCAAAAAAATCTGATGTGTACAGATCTTTTGTCGAGATGGAACAAAAGACATACAAAGACGGGAACCTGGGTAAATTGCAGAAGGAACTGATTGCCATTGGGATTTCCGTGGTTATCAATTGTGAATCGTGCATGGAGTGGCACATCAAACAAGCTCTTGATGACGGGGCAACCGAAGAAATGATTATCGAGGCGATTGAAGTGGGCATTGAAATGGCCGGAGGGCCAGCCACCGCATCGGCCAGGTTTGCCATGAATGTGCTTGAATATTATTCTACCTCCGGGGTGGTATAAAAATGAAATTGATAGTAAGCCATGAAGATAAAAGCTTATTTCTTTTTTTCTATTCTTTTTTTTACAGCAGTAAACGGGACTGTTTTTGCCCAAAAGAATCAGAACAATAAGAGCAATAACGTATTGTATTTGCCTGATCGTTTAGAAGATAAAAGACACAGCATCGACAGCCTCTATGATGTAACGCTGAATGGCTGTAGACAGAAAATTCTGGTACAGTCGAACAATACCGACAATCCTGTTTTGCTGTACCTGCATGGAGGTCCGGGGTCGTCTATAATGATGCGGACGCATGTTTTTTCAGATAGGCTGAAAGATCAGTTTATTTTCGTCAACTGGGATCAGCGCGGAACGGCATTATCGTACCACGAAGGGATGGACACTACGAAAATATCGGAAGACCAATTACGCGATGATGCCATTGAGCTGATAAAGTACTTGCAAAACAAGTTTAATCACAAAAAAGTCTATCTCATCGGTCATTCATTTGGAAGTGTACTTGGCCTTCAATTAGTGGCTGATCATCCCGAATATTTTGCAGCCTATATAGGTGTCG
>JAQVSH010000144.1 GCA_028700615.1 Bacteroidales bacterium | reverse complement strand
CATGCCTGGTTCGCAAAGGAAAATTCAACATGGCCCAGATATCATAATCACGAGATTGCCGTGAATAGAATTTCAACTGCTCATATGCCTGATCTGAATAAACCGCACCTGCTGAAACATCATTAGCAAAAACAGAGCGCATAGTAAAATACAGATCCTGCGGCAGGAGATTCATTTGCGCTAAGCGTTCCCGATCCAGCTCAAAAAGATACTCACTGTAATCTTCCAGGGCATAGGAAAACTCGGAATTGATATTGACCTGTTCGATCCTGGCATATCCATCGAGCAGCCTGTTCCTGAACCGTTCGGCATATTCATACAAGGCATCGTAATTATACCCATACATCAGTACCCGGTAATTCCCGGCTGCTGTATAAATCCGGTTGGAATACCCCTGATCATCCAATCCGTAGATCGACCAGCTTCCCCCTCCCAATTCCTGGGTTTTGGAGATCAGATCGGATTTTAAAATGTATGGAAACGATCCCCGCTCGAATTCTTCTTTGAAATAAATAGAGATTCCAGCCTGCCGGGCATTATAGATCGAAGTCTGAAACAGCCTGATTTCTTTGAATTGTTGAAGATATGCCTCAATGCGTTGTACCAGATAGTCCATCTGATCCAATGTGGCTCCGTTAGGCATTGTTGCGCTTACTGACAGTACGGTCTCATCACTCCGGTTATAATAGGAGCCTTCCGAGACTTTCTCTGCAAATAAACGGGAAGTGCCCCCCAGCACCTTATCTACCAAAGGGCCGATTTTCCCTTTGTATATTTCTGAACCAAAAACACGGTTATACCTTTGGGCCCATGCGGTTTCTTTGTCTATCTTCTCAGGCAGCAGGTAGGTGGGAATTCCGAACGCCAGAACAAATACAGCAATGGCGATCCAACGGCGACGGGCGAAGGTCAGAATCATTTTCTCATAAAAACGGCTAAATCGGGCTGCAACACGCCTGGGTCTCCACCGGAGCCTTTTCGGAGTCCGCATGGAAATCCTGCGCGACGGTTTGGCAATATGTCCGGGTCTCCCCATGCGGAGGGTATCAAAAAGAGCCGGTACGAGAAACAGGGTGGTAACCAGTGAGACCCCCAGATTGATGATCACAACTGCTGAAAAGTCCTGCAAATTCAGACGGACCGATTCATCCAGAAAAAAGATCACTACCAAAGCCCCCATGGTAGTGATCGTGGCGGCGAAGATCGCCGGGAAGGCTTTCAAATTTTGCCGGTGGATTAACTGATCGGTCATCACCAGGGTTCCGTCAATGATCAGGCTCAATGAAATCGTAACCCCGGTGAGGGAATACAACTGCATTTCCAGCCCCAGCAGGTAATAAAAAATTACCGCTACGGATAAATTGGCGCCCAGGCTGAGTATGACTAACCATAAATATTTCCGGCTCCAGGTAATCAGGAGCACAAAGAATAATAAAATCAAAATAGTCAGTCCGGTTCTGTAATAAATTTTATCCAGTTCTTTCTGAATATACTCGGTAGAATCATAGCTTTTAATCAGATGATACCCGGCCGGCAACGCTTTTTCAAGTTCCTCTAGCCTGTATTTTACGGTTTTGCTGAGATTCAATTGATTGGCCTGCTCATCGGCCTGAATGGAAATATAGACCAGGTTGAGCCCGTTGATTCTGAAGTAGGAGCCGGGATCGGACTCTTCCCGGGAAACGCTGACCAATTGATCCAGTCGGATGAACCCCGCCCTGTCGGGCAGAGCCACTTCAATCAGGGAAGGGTCAAACCCTTTTTCCTGCATATCCGGAAGTAAGGAAACCCGCATCCAGTAGGTTGCGCCATCCTGATTTTCCACCTTGCCGGTCCCGAGATACGTCACGGAGAGATGACGACCGATCGCGGATTGCAAATCGGACAGCGTTAATCCCAACGATTCCAGTTGGGGTTGATCATAGGTGAGCTTCCATTCCATCGGAACTGCTCCCGTGATGGTAATACTATATACCCCTGGAATCCGTGACAGAGCCGGTTGTATTTTCTCTTCAGCATATTGTTGAATAATCCTTGGTACGGCCGGGGCATTGAGCGTGTATCGAAGAAACGGCAGAGAGGCCCTCTCGTCGGGCCGCGCCATTGTCACTACCGGATAAGAAGTTCCTTCCGGCAATTGAGGCCAGGTTTGCCGTACGATGGTCGAGGCCTCGAAGCGTACCATTTCCGGAGACACATTCCGGTCTAACTCAAGCGTAATCCGGCCCGAGCCATTGCTTGAAACAGAGCTGATTTCTTTAATCCCCTGAATCCTTGCCAGCATAGACTCCAGTTTCGAAGTCGCCTCCATTTCTACCACTCTGGAACTGCCTTGCATTTGGAAATCTACCGAGAGTCGGGGCAGAGTTCTGGAAGGGACCAGCTTTACCGGCAGGGAAGAGACCAATACCATTCCTAACAAGGACAAGCAAAGGAAACTAACCAGTACGGAAAAGGGCGATATGACGGAAATTCTTTTCAAGATTCAGCGGGAATTTGCTCGTGTTTCCGGTAAATCAGCCAGTAAAACAAAGGAATTATGAACAAACTTACCCAAGTGCCTATGCCCATGGCTCCAATAATCGCCAGCGAAAGAGGTTGCTGTAATTCAGATCCTATATCATTGGTAAACAACAGAGGCACCATGGCAAACACCGTGGTCAGTGAAGTCATTACAATGGGGCGGAGACGGCGTATCCCCGCTTCATGAATAGCCTCCTTTAATGGATATCCTGCTTTCCTCAATTCATTCATGGCATCCAACTTCAGGATGGAGTCATTGATAATGATCCCGCAGACAACTACGATTCCGATGGCGGACATCAAGTTCAGGCTGTGTCCGCAGACCTTTAACAAAGCCAAAGCCGCCGCCACATCAATAGGGATCTCCAGTAACACAATGAAAGGTTGTAAAAAGCTTTCAAACTGAGCGGTGAGGATAAAATACATCAGCAGGACAGAGACCAGCAGAATGATCACAATCTCATTCAGCATCTTTTGATTGGAAAAATAGCTTCCCGAGAAATCGAGGGTCCATGTATTGTTTTCCTTTGCAATCAATTCGCGTAGTTTTGGCATAGATGCCGGTACATCCTCTATGTTGGAAAAGGCAAAGGGAATATACTCTCCGTTTATCCCCCCGGTAATGACTTTTAACTCTTCTGAAAAAGAATTTTTCATCAGCAGGGTCAACGGAATTGCATAAACCTTTCCGTCCTTATCCGGCTCAGTATTGACAAAGGTCTTACTGAGAATTGTTTCGATGGACAAATCCTCGTGCATCATCGAAATCGGAAGCTGTTGCTGGTAAGACCGTAACGTGGTGATTTCGTTTTTATGAAAGGCTGTTTTCAGAGCCCTTTGAACCTCACTGAAGGAAATTCCGTACAAAAGCAGACGCTCCCGGTCAATGTTGAGATTGAGCTGATCATCAAAAGAAATTCCCTGCGGAGTGTGCCCTGTCGCCGTCTTTATTTCATTGCTCAACCGGCGCAAAACCTCCGAAGGAATCACTTTGTTGGAACTATTGGTATATAGTTCTGCCAGCAGTTCCGACTCTCCGGTATTAAATATCCTTTCAAAAATAGTTTCCGGGGGAGAAAAACTCACTACCGCCAACGGATATTTCTCCTGCATCCATTTCGAGATTTTTTGCTGCAAAGGGGCCAGCGCTTCAAAAGAAGAAGCCTTTAAAAAAAGTACGGATTCCGAACCGGACAATACAGGCCCGCTATTCAGCAGAAATTGCTGCCGACCCACATACGCGCTGTGTTCGAATTTATCAGGACTCAGTTCCTGCAACAGGGCATTAAGCCGGACATGATTCTCCGGGGTGTGAATATTTTCATTCCAATCTACTTTTACAATGGCTTCCTGGTAATCAATAGCCGGCATCCGCTCTTTGTCAATCCACTGGAACATCCAGACACAGACCGGAAGAGTGAAGAGTACTCCTATGATATGAATCCATTTGTGGCGAAAGGTAAAATAATATCCTGCATTGTAGAGGGCATAAATAAAATGCTTCGAAGATCTGATCTTTCTCTGATGCAGACTGGGTTTATTCGAAAATTTCCGGCCATACACCAGCTTGTACAATACCGGCAATAAAAAAATTCCGGTGAAGTAGGAGGTAAATAATCCCACTGTCACCGAAAAGGCCTGATCGTAAAAAATCGCTCCGGCCATTCCACTCATAAAAATAAGAGGAACAAAGACGGAAACCGTGGTCAGAGAAGAACTTAACATCGGAGTGATGACCTCATTGGTTCCTGTGACACAGGCCTCTTCGAGACTGTATCCTCTTTCCCTGTACTGGGCAATATTCTCTGTAACCACAATCGCACTGTCGATCATCATCCCGGAGGCCAAAGCCAACCCAGCCAATGATATGATATTCAGAGACATTTGAAATATATAGAAAAATAAAAACGCGATCACCAGCGAAACGACCAGGCTTAGCCCGATGATGACTGGAGATTTTACATCGCCCAGAAACAAGACCGCCACGATCAGAATAAAGACCAGCCCCATCGACAGGTTTTGTTTCAGATTAGCCATCGTGTAATCCAGCAACTCGGTTTGGTTCCGGGTCTTTGAAAACTCCACGTTCGGATAATTTGTTTCGAAAGAAGCCGTGGTCTTGTCCAGTGCCTGCTTCAGCCGGGACATATTCTCGTCGGCCTGCTTAATGATCGCCAGGGTAACCGCTCTCTTTCCCCCGCTCATGGCCAATCCCTGATCGGACTGAGAAGCTATTTTCACCCTGGCAAGATCCTTTAGCTGAAAAATCCGTTCACCTTTCCGCAGGTAAATGTTCTCAATGTCCTCCACTGTCCGGAGCAGGGTGGGAAATTTGATATTGTACTCATAATAGCCGTCGCGCACCATCATGCTGCCCAGATCCACGTGATTGGCCATCAGGGCGGTTTCCAGATCATCCAGCGTAATGGCTACGCTTTCCAGCTTCACGGGATCGGTAATGATGCGGACTTCTTTCTTCATCAGACCCGTAATGTCGACCATCGCCACTTCGGGCAATTGCTCAATCTGACGTTTGATGACCGTCCCGGCAAACTCGCAGAGATCCAGAAAATCCGGATCCACAGATGTATCAAAAGTGGAATCGGTTTTGAGCGTGAGATTCAGGTATAACACAGGAATATCATTGGCGCTGGCCTTGACCACCCTCGGCCGGTCGATGTCGCGGGAAAAATTGTTCATCGCTGCGTCAATCTTTTCGTTGACTTCAATAAAAGCCAGGTCGGTATTGGTGCCGTATTCAAAAGTCAGGCGAATCAGGGCGGACCCGTCCCGGGTCTCGCTGTGCAGACCCCGCAGCCGTCCTACCTGCATCAACTGCTGCATCAATGGTTTGATCTGAGTGTTTTCCAACTCTCTTGCCGACTGGCTCTCTCCCGATAC
>JAQVSH010000143.1 GCA_028700615.1 Bacteroidales bacterium | reverse complement strand
CACCCTCACAATCCACAGTCTCAACCGGGATCCGGAATATTATTTTGAAGTGGAGGCTTTTGACAGCGGAACGGAGGATTACAAAGAAATTACCGAACAGGTAAACGGGCGGGGCGCTGAAATTGAACTTGCCAAGAGCGCTGAGCCGGGAACGGACTTTAGAGGAGGAAATGCCATTCGGAAAATGACCTATGAAGGGGTAAATGAATATATTTTCGATAATATTCTGCCCGGTGAGTATACTTTGAGGCACACTTTCGGCCCCGTATTATGGAAAGGCACCCTGACCAGCGCCCAACTGATCGGTTCAGGCGATCAACCTACTGTGACAGCCTCTCTGACTGAACTTGGCGTAGGGACAAAAGTGCTGGGTCAGATGGAATTGAAGGTAATCCCCGGAAAAGAAAGCGGAAAAATAGTGGTCATCACTCGCTATTAACCGACTGTGCCTGTTTAACGTAGTGTGCCTCGGTTCTGTACAACGTGGAACGGCTCCTGACTGTGCCTCGGTTCTGTCTATTGATCTGATATTCAGCATAGGTTTTTTTTAATCCAACGGCTCCTGACTGTGCCTCGGTTCTGTCTATTGATCTGATATTCAGCATAGGTTTTTTTTAATCCAAATCGTTAAAAAAACACCATGACTGATAATCAATTCATTGGACAGAACCGAGGCACAGTCCGTTTGTGTGCTGCAAATTATTGTTTTCCAGTCTTTATTGTTACCCAATTTTTATCAACCATGTACTTTACAAATTCGGTTTCCCCTTTTTCTTTTATCATCTCAATTCCAAGTCTTCGATTTGTCCGTGAGATAAATTGTCCTAATCGTATCATGAATGGATTATATAATTTACAATCCTTAACTGAATCATATTTATCACAGTCCGCACATGAATTATATCTGTTCTCAATGCAGCATGGCCTTACTTGACACGCTTTGTATCCAATGGCACATTTTGGATTATCACCTTTACATCCTTCACATTGTTCTTTTGTTAACATTGGACATGCGCCACAATAAAAGCCACAATATGAAATTAATTCTGTTTGAGTTGTTGAATTTTCCATTCTTATCTTGCTTTTGGTTGATTTATAATTGCTTCATTAATTCTAAATCTTATGGCTGCACAAGCGTTTTGTTGTAGTTCATTAATTACTTTGGCATACATAAGCAAAACCGCCATTTTGCTATGCCGATGTTAGCGGTTAGTTGCTTTTCTTTCGTGCTACATTCTGTCATAAAGTGGTCTTGGTATTCTCTTCAAAATGGTCCCAATGAGTTTCCAACGTTTTGTGACATAAACAATTTTCTTTTTCTTCTTTATTGCGTCAATAATTTGATTTGTCGCTTTATCTACTGATGCAACCCAAAATTGTCCTTCACCTTTTGCCATAGCAGTATCGACAAATCCAGGTCGAATATCTGTCACAAAAATTTGGGTTTTGAGTTTATTTGCTTTTTGCCGAAGTCCTTCTAAATAATTTATTTGATATGCTTTGGTTGCATTGTAAGCAGGTGCAACTCTACTGCCACGAAGTCCACTAACAGAGGTAATTGCAACTAAATGTCCAGCCTTTTGGATTTCAAAATAATTGAACGCCCAATTTGCAATGCAAGTAAAACCTAATACATTCGTTTCTATTGCTCGCTTCTCAATTTCATAGTCAAGTTTGTCGTTTAAGTCGCCTGTTCCTGAACTAATGATAAGTAAATCAAGACCTCCAAGTTGTTTTGCCAAATCTTCTAAATTTTCAACTACTCTGTTGGTGTCTGTTATGTCAAGAGTTTTAGTGTAAAATAAGCTTGGATTCTGAGATTTTAATTTGTCAAGTAATTCTGTTCGTCTACCAGTAATCCCAACACTATAGTTTTCGTTTACCAATTTTTTGGCAAGTCCTTTCCCAATTCCAGATGTAGCTCCGATTATTATTGCTTTTTGCATATTAAACTGTCTGTCGTTTTTTTCTTGTCATTTACGTGTCGCTCTGCAATGATCGCTAATGTTTGACAATATGGCCAGTAAGGGATTGGGGGCTTTTTTTATCAAACAGATGAATATCTTCTTATTTGAAATCGTTGTCAAAGTGATGTTTTAGAATATATTTTTATTTTTCTGTTGGAAATATTGAATCCATCTGTAATATAAGTCCAGTCATATTTCTCATAGAATTCTTCTAAGTCTGTTGAAAGATATAATACATTAAAACCTTTTTTCTTTGCTTCATTAAGTCCATGTTTTAAAAGCTGCCCTGCTATTCCTCTTTTTCTATGACTTTCATTTACATACAAACAAGCAAACCATGGAAATAAGTCTTGACGACTTATTAAGTCGTTTGTCAATAATGCATAAGTGCCAATAATTTTATCATTGTCTAATACAAAGTAAAATTTTGGCAATATGTTTTTATCGTCTAGTGAATTAGAAATACAGTCTTTATAGAAGTTGTAATTATCCTCATTTCCCCAACAATTCCAAACAAAATCTATGGCTTTGTCTATAAGGTCAGTACGTTTTGATAGTTCAATAATTTCAATGTTCATCTTTTTTGTTGTCAGTAAATCTCAATTGTAATCGGTCTTTATGCCCGTTGTGAGCGTTCGTTGATTCTTTTGTTTTTGAGTACTTTTCTTTTGTTATAAAAAATCAAACAAAGCGAATATATCCCTAGAATTATGAAAGGTATATCCGGTAACCATCCTGATAGTACAGTGGCAGTTCCTATAAAAAGAGCATAAATTGTAAAAATATTATAAAGGCTTTTATTTACATTCGGATATTTTAAGGTCAATAGACCAAGAACAACCATTGTTGTCGGACACGGCATCAAACCATAATTAGATAGCAAGATATCCTTTATACTGAATGTAAAACCTTGTCCATAAATATATGTTGGATACCAGAATCCCCATATCATAATTAATAAGACAATAAATTTATAACTTTTTATATTCTTAAAATCAAAATCAATTTTAGGTTTGGTGATCTCTTTTATCCAATGTATAACGATTAATCCTAACAAAACAGGAGTTAATGAATATGAAGCTAAATAGGGTATGCCGACTTTTGACCAGTATATTATTGCATAAACACCCCAATACCCGAAAAGAAATAACCAGTTAAAAGCAAAGTATATGGAAAACAATTTTCTGTATCTATTTCCATATCTGTAAATTAAATACAGAATTATTAATGTGAAAATATGAAATATTATCCCTAAAGGAATACTGAATAAATCAATTTCCATTTGAACGAATCGATGAAATCCTTCTCCGAATATTTCAGGATCAAAATTCATAAAATTTTAAAGTGTTATAAGCCGTTAATTTAACTCTATCACACATTTATTATTTCGTTTGCATTCATTTATAATTTTCTCTTTTATACAATTAAATTCATCATTATCAATGCTTTGAATAATATTAATGCATTTTTCAAAATCCCCTAGATTTCTATGAATTTCAGCAGTCATTATTTTTTGGTCCAAATCAGATTGGTCAAGAAGAGATATTAATATATTACAATTTTCTCTCCACTTAATTTCGTCCTTTTCATCTAAAAACTGCTTTCTGCCCTTTCTAGTTCTGTCATTATATGCCCACCAAATTCGATTTCTTATATATAGTTCTTCTTCCCTGTTTTCAGCAATACCATCATTGAGTGCCTTAAAATAGTCTTTAATATTAAGAAATTTTGCTTTGTCTGCCTTTTCCCAATTTGGGCTCTTTTTATAGCCCCATTGATATGTTCCTACTTCTTCCAATTTACTTAACCAGAAGATGGTATTACATTTTCTACATTTAGTAAGGTCAGGAAATTCCGGAAGCATTGGAGCAACTCTCTTGCCATCAGAAAAGATTTTTGCACCAAAAGTGTTTCCGCTCATTAAGCTTTCATTTGTCAAAAGATTGCCACAATTGGGGCATTTGTAAATGTAATTAGGCCCTGGTTCCATATTGGTCTTTTATTTTAATGGCTTATACCGCGTGTTGTGTGCAGTACATTATTCTTTGACTTCTTCAATTTTTATTTCCTTTATGTAAAATGTACCACTTTCACAAAAAAGAGCCAACATAAAAGAATCTTCTCCTTCTTGAGCTTCAAAATATTCATCAAACGTTATCCAGTCATCATATATTTCCTGAGTTTTTGATGTAGGTGGATTCCCATTCTCACCTGCTAACGTATACCTTCTTACAGATGTTTTCAGCCCTTTCCAAAAAGAATAAGTGATAACCGGATTTGCATTAATATTTTTTAATGTAATTGACAGTCTGTATTTCTTTTTGATTTCAATATTTGTTTGGCCTCTTATTGAAAATTTATTATCAACATCAATTTTCAGATAATGACTATTACTGTTTCCATTTTCCAAAACATTTTGAATTTCATAATCATTATCAGCATCAATTTTTAGTTGTATGTTAAGGTCATTTTTTGATATGACATTCTCAATCCCATCAATTCTAACCATATTTTCACAGCCGGGGAACAACAACACAACTAAAAAGAACAAAATAATTCTGACTTTTTTCATTTTTCCCAGTTTAAATATTTCCCGATAAATTAGTCAACTCTATAACTACATTTTTATTTAATCAATTCTGTATACGCAACAGAGTTGCGTATATATTAGCCTTGGCTTTACAGCTGTCATTAATTAAACAACTTATTATCAAAGATATAATAAAACTGACGTTTTCAAAAAAGACTATGCCTGGGTTCTGTCCAATGGATTGATTATCAGGCACGACGTTTTTTTTAACGTTGTGGATTTAAAACAACCTATGCTGAATATCAGATCGGTAGACAGAACCGAGGCACAGTCGATGCAGACAATGTATCGATGCGGTGTCGGTGTGAAAGATGCAAAGTGTTTGTAATCCGGAGGGATCAGGCAAAAGGATTTGTTCGCAAGGGGCGAAATAGCGAAACGAAGCTCCTGAGCATAGAAAACGAGAGCTGTTCGACGATGTTAGGCAGTGCGCAGCACTGACTATAAAGAGGAGTGTTCTCGTTTTCTGCGAACGGAGCGAGTTGAGCCGCCCCGAAGCGTAAATCCGTGCCTGATCCCTCCGGATGAACCTCCACGAAATCCTGATCCTTCCGGATGAATCCTATAGATTCTACACAGCCGGATCTTCTTTAGGGGCCAATTTTATTTGATCCTCACGTAATTCCTTTTCAGAACCTACAGATGCAGTTGCAATGACTTCTGGTATCGGGCTGTTATCCTGACTTTCAGAAGCCGGAAGATCTTTTCCCGGATCATGCTGCATTGCCTGATACCTTTCAGGAGAGTATTCAATATTGTATATTTTAATCAACAGAAAAAAGAGCGAAAGAATCAGAGGACCAAAAATAATTCCGAAAATACCCAGAAGATCAATCCCGAGAATAACCCCGAATACGGTAATCAACGGATGTACATCGGCCATCTTTTTCATCAGCAGGAAACGAAAGAGATTGT
>JAQVSH010000142.1 GCA_028700615.1 Bacteroidales bacterium | reverse complement strand
AATCAGATCTGATGCCTTACCAAACCAGTGAATGGGAAATTGGTGCAGACCTGCGTTTTTTCAATAATCGGGTAGGCTTGGATTATGCTTATTATGATAAACTTACGGAGAATGACATTGTTAGTGTGAGTCTTCCCTCTTCTTCCGGGTATAATGGAGCAACGGTTAATTTAGGAAAGATGAGCAATAAAGGACATGAAATCATGTTGAATCTGGTTCCTATGAACGGGAATTTCAAATGGGACATGACCATGACCTATTCCAGAAACAAGAGTGAGGTTCTTGATCTGGGAGGCGTTTCAGAACTTCAGTTATCAAGATCTGAAGCCTCTACTACCATTAAACAGATTGTCGGACAGCCTTTTGCTTCTATTGTTGGTTACAGGCAGGCTGTGGATGAAACCACCGGTCAGAAAATCTGGTACTGGAATGCTTCCCGTAAAATCTGGTTTCCGCAAAGAACCGCTACCCCTGAAATTTTGGGGACCGGTATAAATCCGAATGCGGCTAGTTTCAGCACTACTTTCCGTTTCAAGGGAGTTACCTTAAACGCGATGATTGATGCCAAATGGGGAGCTAAAGTATTCTCTTATTCAGAATGGGATATGACCGCCAGAGGTCACTCCGAAAGAACAGTGGAATTTAGAGAATCCGGAATTCCTATTGAGGGGGTTTACAAAAACGGAGCTGTTTATGAGACCATTACTACCAATACAAATATTCCTTATACGGGTAATAATTTTGAAAATTATTACCGTTATGCTATGGGAAATACCATTTCCGACTATAACCTTTTTGATGCTTCTTTTGTAAAATTCAGACAAATTTCCGTAGGATATTCTCTTCCCAAGAGTGTATTAAAGGGATTGCCTATGCAGGACGTTTCCTTCACCCTGGTAGGAAGAAACCTGTTTGATATATACAACGGACTTCCCAATGGAGATGCTTCTACTTCAGGTACCAGCGGAAACGCTTTTGGAATCGAACGTTTTGCTTTGCCGGCTACTCGCAGCTATACTCTGAATGTTAATGTAACTTTCTAAACCCCAAAAGAATATTAAGATGAAAAATATAAAAATTTTCTCGGGAATTATGATCCTGTGTTTTTTGGCGGGTATCTATTCCTGTAACACGGAAAGGCTTAAGAGTCTCGATAATCCCAAATATCTGCTCACCGATAATCAGACAGATCTGGGAATGGTGTTTACTAATATACAGGTAAATTATACGAGGCGTTCCGCTTTGAATGCCCTCAGGGTTCCCGGAGGATATGCCAAGTATTATGCGACTCACTCTATGATTGAACCCGGAGATCGCTATCAGTTTGACCAAACCCACAATGATGATCCCTGGAGTGCCTTTTCTTCAGAAGCCAAGGAAGCCGTGCATCTGGTGAACGTTCTTGAAGCGAAGGCTGATCCTCTTCTGGTCAATAAGATTGCCATGGCTAAGATCATGAAGGTTTCCATTTTTTCATGGTTGACAGACATTTTCGGGGATATTCCCTATACGGAGGCCTGTCTGGCTTTACTGGAAGGGGATCTTGCCCCTGCCTATGACAAGCAGGAAGATATATATAAGGATATGTTGCTTACCCTGAAAGAAGCCTGTGCTTCATTTGATCCCTCGGTTCCCATTTGGACAAGCCAGGATGCTATTTATTCCGGAAGTATTCCCAAATGGAAAAAATACGGGTATTCACTGATGCTTCGTCTTGCTATGCGTGTAGCAGGCGTGGATGCTGCTCTGGCCAAAGAATACGCAGAACTGGCCATTTCCAGCGGAGTGATTCTGGACAATGCGGATAATTTTAAGATTAACTGTCTGGATGGCAAAAATTCTGAAAGGAACCCTGTTGCCTATGGGATGATTTATAATGACCCTGAAAAATACTGGAAACTTGGCGCTGATTTTGTGGATGCCCTTAAAGACAATGATCCTAGGGCTCAGGTCATTTTAGGAGGTAAACTGAAACCGGAATTTGCTGTGCCTAACTCCGGTATTATGAATACCTATTGGTTTAATGACGCTGCATGGAATTACAACCTTGCAGAACAACAGGGATATCCTCATGGTCAGGATGTTCAGGTGACCACCTATGAACTGATTCAGAAGAATTATACCAAACAAAGCCGCTTTTTGTTTGATTATTCTGCTCCGGTGGTTCGTCTGGCGGCTTACGAGATGTATTTTTTAATTTCAAAGGCTGCATCTCTGGGCTGGAATACCGGAGGGAGGAATGCAGAGGATATGTACAAAGCCGGTGTTGAATCTAATATGAAATTTTATGCCCAGTATACCGGAGCCTATAAGATCTCGGATGCTGAAATTGCAGTATATTTGGCATATCGTCCTTATTCTTTGGCTAATTTATATCGGGAAATGTGGATTGGAAACTATATGAATCCTTTTGAAGCCTGGTTTTACATCCGTCAGTGGGGTCCTGATCTGACACCCAACGTCAACGGTATTTCTATGCCGCGTCGTAATGCATACGTAAATGCCGAGTTAACCCGTAATACGGAAAATTACAATAAGGCATTGGTTCAGATGGGTATGGCTGTGGGCGTTTCCAATGAAGAACAGTTTACCCACAGATGCTGGTGGGATGTGAGACCTAACTAATAACTAAACAGATGAACAGAAGAAATTTTATTAATGCCTCGGTAGCCGCAGGAACCGGCATATTGGCATCCGGCTTTAGCCCTTCTCTGTTTGCCGCACCGGGCGGCAGAGCGCTCCAGAAGCCTAAAACCGAGAAAATGCAGGTGGCTTTCGATTATTTTTACGGATTAAATCCGGCAAAAATACAAATGGCAAAAGAACTCGGCGTACAGTATGCAGTGGCCGGTGTAATGAGTCCGCGTCAACTGGGATTGCCCGCCGATGTGAAAGCATGGGATGAAATTTCCTTAAGGGCAACGGTCAAAGCATATGCTGATCAGGGCATGAAATTCTGTGTTGTTGAAGGTCCTCCATGTCTGGGATCACAGACCAAACTGGCTCTGCCCGGACGCGATGAAGAAATCAGTAACTTCATTGCTTTCATGCATAATCTTAGCAAAGTGGGTGTAAAGATCATTTGCTACAATTGGATGCCCGAAATCGGATGGTTCAGAACCAGCAATGACCGTAAATCCAGAGGGGGCTCACTGGTGACCGCTTTTGATATTGAAAAAGCTCAGGATCTTCCTATCAATCGTCTCGGACGGGAGTTCTCTGCCGAAGAAATGTGGAATAATCTGGAATACTTTATGAAGGCAGTGGTACCTGAGGCTGAAAAAGCCGGTATTCAACTGGCTCTTCATCCTGATGATCCTCCCATTCCCAAACTCAGAGGCATCTCCAGAATCTTAATTTCCGCCGACAATGTTGAGCGCGCCATCAACCTTGTGAAAAGCCCCGTCAATGGTATTACCATGTGTCAGGGTTGTTTTGCCACGATGGGCGAGAATGTCCCGGCTACTATTAAACGTTTTTCTGATAAGATTTTCTTCTCTCACTTCAGAGATGTAAGGGGTGAAAAAAATCATTTTGAAGAAGTCTATCATGATGATGGAATTACGGATATGTATGCCGCTATGAAAGCTTATTATGAAATTGGTTTTACCGGACCGATCCGTCCCGATCATGTTCCTACTATGGTGGGTGAGACCAATGATAATCCGAGTTATGGTTTGTTGGGTAATTTGTTTGCTATAGGTTATATGCGTGGGCTGATGCAGGCTGCTGACGCGGAAACCTCCAAAAGATAAGCGATTTCCTGCTTTTCTTTTATAGCTTGTGTGCAAAGAACCGTCCTTAGGGACGGTTTTTTGCGTTATATCTTTTTATTTGCTGTTATTTTTCTGGAAAAGCCTTGCAGATTATTTTGAAAAATCTAACTTTGTTCTGGTGAAGTTTATCGTTTAAACAGTTGTATAGTTCAGATAAAAAAAGTAATTTGCAGTAATTTCATAAAACCATTAACCAAATAATAAAATGGAAAAAAACGAACAGAACCAATTGGGCCGCCGTGAATTTATGCAGAAGGCAGCTGTGGGTGGATTGTCAATGAGCGCGTTGTTTCTCAATGACAATGTGGCGAAAGATGTGGAATATGTAACTCAAAAGGTGGGTCGTTATTCCTCTCCCTCCGAATTGAAGATTACGGACATGAAGATCGCCTGGTATAGCAGTACTCCGATTATCCGTATTGAAACCAATCAGGGCATCATGGGATACGGTGAAGTCCGCGATGGAGGGGATCCTATTTATGCTTTGCAGTTTAAAGCCCGTTTATTGGGCGAAAATCCCTGTAATATTGAAAAAATATTCAGCCGTTTCAAACATTCCGTACCCCATGGACGTCAGGCCGGCGGTCTTTGCGGAATTGAAATTGCTTTGTGGGATATTGTAAGTAAGGCTTATGGAGTACCCATTTATCAGATGTTAGGCGGGAAATACCGGGATAAAATCGAATTGTATGCCGATACCCCCCAGCAACGTACCGGAGAGGCGATGGGTCAAAAAATGAAACTCAGAATGGACCACGGGTACAAGTGGATCAAGATGGATTTCGGGATCAATATGCTGAGAGATGTTCCTGGTGCATTGGTAGGCACGCACAGATGGAATCTTAACGGATTTTATAATTTCAAGGATGCGTATGCATGGACTCCTCATCAATTAACCCGTATTCAGATTACTCCTAAAGGAATTGATAAATTGATCGAATATGTGGCTGGCGTACGTAACACCGTTGGATATGATGTACAATTGCTGAGCGACCACTTTGGTAGTTTCGACATCAATACAGCTATTCAGCTGGCTAAAGCCGCAGAACCTTATCGTCTGGGATGGATGGAAGACTTTATTCCCTGGATGTATACCGATCAGTGGAAAAAAATTACCGATGCCGTAGAAGTTCCTACCTGTACAGGGGAAGATATTTTTGGAAAACACGGTTTCAAAGATCTGATTGAAAAGAATGCCGTAGATGTTGTACATCCTGATATGATGTCTTCCGGAGGAATTATGGAGACCAAGAAAATCGGAGACTATGCCGAAGAATACGGAATTGCTATGGGTATGCATTGCGCCGGGACTCCTTTCTCTTTGCTGGCCAGTGTGCATTGCGCCGCCGCTACCCGCGGATTTATGGCATTGGAACATCATGGCGTTGACCTCGAATATTGGGAAGACCTGGTAACCGGTATTAAACCCATTGAAGTAGACGGTGGTGTTATGGTTCCGGATAAACCCGGTCTGGGTGTTGAACCCAATGAAGAGGTGATTAAACAACACCTGAACCGCAACGCCGAAGGAAAACTCTGGATGTCTACGGACGAATGGAATACCCGTATTACCGGTATGGACAGACCCTGGAGCTAGTCTTCTCTTTTTTACCTCTTAACAAAATCCCCATGTGCAGTGTTCCCACCGGAATCCACATGGGGTTTTGCCAGTGAGGATTCTTGATTTTGTTATTTACCCTTA
>JAQVSH010000141.1 GCA_028700615.1 Bacteroidales bacterium | reverse complement strand
TAAAAGCTTCATGGCTCTGCTCAAACTCAAGCAGAAGACCCTGTAAAGCCAGATCCTGGTTGTTTTTCGCTTTCTCAAGGGCGATTTTCATCTGAGACACCTTGGATTTTCTCAATCCACTGCTAAAAAGAGGAATGGATAGAGTGGCTCCTGCCATCCAGGTCTGAGGAGTGACAAAACTAAACTCCGGCAGGGTAAAATTGTACTGATATGTGAGAGAACCCTGTATAGAAGGAAGATAGGCAGATTGTTCCAGTTTAAGCTGTAATTTTGCCAGACGGGTCTGCACGTCCATGGCGCGAAAAGAAACATGCCCCTTTGGATCAAACTCCGGATCGGATAAATATTCTGCAGGAATGGAAGCAAGAGAGGAATCCAGATTGTCGGTCAGCCTGACAGGAGTTTCCAGAGGCATGCCCATGGTATATTTTAGAAGTCTTAAGGTCAGTTCACATTGCCTTGAAGCAGAAAGATATTCTGTTTGAAGGAGATTTCGGCTCACTTCTATTTGTTTAACGGATGTCTTTTCTACCAGTCCCTGTTCGTACATTTTACGCACTTCTTTCAGAGTTGATTCTGTCAGAGAAAGATTTTCCCGGAGAATCTCAGTTTGCTGTATAGCCAGTAATACGGTATAATAACCCTGAATAACATTTTGACGAACGTCAATTTCACTTTGTTCGGCAGATACCTGGGATAAACTCTTGTATACCTTACTGGCCTGAAGTCCGACAATATAGGATCCGCTAAAAATAAGCTGACCCAACTGCCCGGTACCCACCACATTATTTTTAACGCCCAGCGTGACTTTCTGTCCGTCAAAATCAATGGTAGGAATCTCCGAGATCGTATGTTGCAGATTCAGATTCCCATCAATTTGGGGCAGTCCGGAAGCCAATGTTTCCAGAATTTTTTTGTCCGCAATATCCATATCCAAACGTGCGTTTCTGAGCGTCAGATTATGAGACATCGCATACTCCACAGATTGAGGAATAGATAAGGACAAAGTGTCCTGAGCCTGGATTTCTATCACCCATAAGGATACAAAAAGGCCTAAGCAGTATTTTCTTAGTTTCATTAGTTCCAAATTATGTTTTTAGAGTAGAATAAACCCGTTGTAACGGGAGCCTTGTTAAAAGTTAATTATTCCAGGTGTTCTTTAATATATCCGGGTAATAAGCGCAACCCGGTATCAGAACAAAGACCCCGGATATAATTATATAAAATTTCACGTATCACCTCGGTACAAAGAAATTGATCGGGAGAAAACAGGTCTGCTCTGGAAATCAGGAAAAAGGTGGCATGTAATTGAATGGAAAGAATATCTGCATTCACATCCGGACGGAAAACCCCCTGTTCAACTCCCTTCAGGATTGTCTTCTTCAAATTATTCTTATCATCCAGAAAATGAGCAAGAATAACCCTTTCATAAATTTCCGGATGATATTTTTTAATTTCACTCACAAGATTGGATTGATAATCCCTGATCCATTTCATCCCTTGATTCATCCAGTATATCATGGCTTCCAGAACATTATCACAGGAATGAGCCATTTGCTGATAAGCAGCATGTTTACGTAGAATCATGCTATTAATGGTTTCTTCAAGTAACTGATCTTTATCAGCAAAATGCTCATACAGGGTTTTTTTGGAAATACCAAGCTGTGAGGCTAACATATCCATAGTAACCGTTCTGACGCTATGTACCTTCAGCATCGATTCAAATTCCTGTATAATTCTTTCACGCATAAATAAGACTCAAGAAATTGGCGTCAAATGTATCATAAACCCAGAGAACAAAAAAAGTTTTTTAAGTTTATTTATTGTAAAAATTAAAGGAACTGTATCTTTCTTCGGTTATTCAACTCCTTTTTTATTAGCTTTGTTGTAGATTAGCCCATATTATAATATATTCATATAAAACATTGAACCCATGACAAACAGACGTGATTTTTTAAAAACAGCTATGGCTGTAGCAGCAGGAGCCTGCCTTGCAGGTAAATCAATGGAAAGCATTGCTGCGGCTCCCGCGGGCAAGAAAAAAATTGGTCTTCAACTGTATTCTTTGCGTCAGGCCATGCAGGCTGATGCGCTGGGCACATTGAAGATTGTTGCAAAACAAGGTTGGAAAGAACTGGAGCCCGCTTCCTATGCTGACGGTAAAATGTACAACATGACCCCAAAGGAAATCAACAAAGTATGCAAGGATCTGGGGATGAAGCTTGTAAGTGCGCATATCGGCGGTGGAATGACATATACGAAAGACAATGGAGCTAAATCATTGGATTGGTGGAAGAAAGCCGTTGAAGATCATAAAGAAGCCGGGATGTCTTATGTGGTTCAACCGTCTATGGGATTGAACGAAAAATCTTCTCTGGCTGAATATGATGTTCAGTGTGAGTATTACAATAAGATTGGAGAAATTGCCAAAAGCGGCGGTTTATTCTTTGGATATCATAATCACTCCGGCGAATTCAAACAAACGGAAGGCAAAGTAATTTATGATTACCTGCTTGCCAAAACCGATCCCAAATTATTTTTCCTTGAAATGGATGTATACTGGGCAGTAAAAGGCGGAGCGGATCCCGTGAAGTATTTTGAAAAACATCCCGATCGTTTCCCTGTTTTACACATTAAAGACGAAAAGGAAATCGGAGCCAGCGGAACCATGGATTTTGAAAGTATTTTCAAGGCTGCTTATAAAAACAAATTAGAGGCATATTTTGTGGAAGTTGAAAGATACGACTTTGACCCCATCGTAAGTGTTCAAAAAAGTTTTGACTTTTTGAATAATGCCGCTTATGTAAAATAATTTCTTTTTTCTTTGAACAAAAAGCCACCCTGATTGTCTTATGTAGGGTGGCTTTTTATTTAGAGTCATTCCAAGTGGTTTTAACCTTTTTATATATCTTTGCATCGGTCGTAAAATGGCCTTTTAACTGTGTAAAATTGAGTTCTAATTATTCTATTATTAACAACAAATCATATGACAAACAACAAAAAATTGCTTCAGTGGGTTGACGAATGGGCAAAGCACTGCAAACCGGAGAAAGTATATTGGTGTAATGGCTCGGAAGAGGAATATCAGGGCCTGATGGATTTAATGGTTAAATCCGGAATGGCGGTTAAACTGGATGAAAAAAAACGTCCCAACAGTTATTCTTTCCAATCAGATCCGAGTGATGTAGCCCGCGTTGAAAATAGAACCTTTATCTGCAGCGAAAAAAAGGAAGATGCAGGTCCGACCAATAACTGGATGGCCCCTGCCGAAATGAAGGATTTGCTTCGTAAAAAATTTGACGGTTGCATGAAAGGACGGACCATGTATGTCATTCCTTTCAGTATGGGCCCCCTGGGTTCAAAAATCGCACAGATTGGAATCGAGATCACCGATTCTCCTTATGTTGTGGTCAATATGAAAATCATGACCCGCATGGGCCAGAAGGTTCTTGATGTTTTAGGAGATGACGGGTTCTTTGTACCCTGTCTTCACTCTGTAGGAGCTCCTTTGGAACCCGGTCAGAAAGATGTTAAATGGCCCTGCGCTCCGATTGAAGAAAAATACATTTGCCAATTCCCCGAAACACGTGAAATCTGGTCATTCGGTTCAGGTTACGGAGGAAATGCATTACTGGGCAAAAAATGTTTTGCATTGCGTATTGCCAGTGTGATGGCCCGCGATCAGGGCTGGCTGGCTGAACACATGCTGATCTTAGGCATCACCAATCCCAAAGGAGAAAAGAAATATGTTGCCGCCGCTTTCCCGAGCGCTTGCGGAAAAACCAACCTGGCCATGCTGATTCCTACCATTCCGGGATGGAAGGTAGAGACCGTGGGAGATGATATTGCCTGGATGAAATTCGGGGCAGATGGTCGTCTGTATGCAATTAACCCCGAAGCAGGTTTCTTTGGCGTAGCTCCTTTTACCTCTATGGATACCAATCCCAATGCCATGTTGTCCGCAAAAGCAAACACCATCTTTACCAATGTAGGTCAGACTCCTGACGGTGACATCTGGTGGGAAGGCATTGGCACAGATTGTCCCGCCGGCACCATTGACTGGAAAAACAAAGTACACGATCCGAATTCTACAGAACCCGTAGCTCACCCCAATGGACGTTTTACCGCTCCGGCATATCAATGCCCTGCTATTGATGCAAATTGGGAAAATCCTGCCGGTGTTCCGATTTCTGCAATCTTGTTTGGCGGACGCCGTCCCTCCACTGTACCCCTGGTTCACGAAGCCAACAGTTGGAATCACGGTGTATTCATGGGATCTATCGTAGGATCAGAAGTAACGGCAGCCGTGATTGGCGTGAAAGCCGGTGTACGTCGTGACCCGTTTGCCATGTTGCCTTTCTGCGGTTATAACATGGGTGATTATTTCCAACACTGGATTAATATCGGGAAGAACGCTCCCAACAAAGAAGTTTTACCCAAAATTTTCTTTGTAAACTGGTTCCGTAAAGACAATGGCAAGTTTCTATGGCCTGGTTACGGCGAAAACAGCCGCGTTTTGGCCTATATTTTTGACCGTTGTAATGGAGAAGGCAAGTTTGTTGAAACTCCGGTTGGAAAAGTTCCGGCTGCAGACGGCCTGAATGTAGAAGGTCTGAATATGTCTGCCGAACAGGTAAATAAAGCTTTGGCTGTAAATGCTGAAGAATGGGAACACGAAATCAAACTGATCGAAGAAGAACACTATCCTATTTTTGGAAATCATTTGCCTGCCGAACTGAAAGAACAGCTTGAAAGCCTGAAAAAACGTTTTGCTGACAACAAAGGTTGCTGCTGTAAATAAGAAATATTTATCACAAAAAAACCGGCTTGTTTTCAAGCCGGTTTTTTTGTGCTCTTTTGTCTCAGTCGCTTCTTTTGATTAACGCTGACGCCAGAACGCAGAAGTAAAAAGGATAAAAAGGGTAAATATTTCAAGTCTTCCTATCAACATTAAAGCGGAAAAAATCCATTTAGCCACCATAGGAAGCGAAGAAAAATTCGAATACACAGAACCTAATCCAGGACCCACATTAGACATACAACTCACTGACCCAAAGACAGCCGCTTTAGGATCTACCCCCATGAACAACAACAACAAAACAGCCGTCAAAAGAATGATAATAAACAATATAATAAAAGCTAAAACTCTGTGAAGCAGATCTTCCTTAACCCCATTTTCATTCAGACGGACCGGGATAATTCCCCGCTGGTGAACAATTTTTCTTAATTCTACCGGAATCATTCTCCACAATAATACAATCCGGACTACCTTAATTCCTCCGGAAGTTGAACCTGCAGACCCTCCTATAGCCATTAACAAAAGCAGAATCAATATAGAAAAGGAGCTCCATATGGCATAATTTTCAGAAACAAATCCAGTACAAGTCATAAAACTAATGGTTTGAAAAAAACCATGACGGAAGGCCCCTTCAAGTGGAAATTTATAAACGAGTAACAAATCAGACATAATTATTAAACCGGC
>JAQVSH010000140.1 GCA_028700615.1 Bacteroidales bacterium | reverse complement strand
TACGACCAAAATTATTAAGACTTCCCGTCTGATATCCACTCTGATGCGTATGCCTGTTCAGCCCAACAAGGCCGTTGTGGGACGAAATGCCTTTGCGCATTCTTCAGGGATCCATCAGGATGGTGTGCTGAAAAACAGAGAAAGTTATGAGATCATGAATCCTTCGGATGTCGGTCTGAATGATTCTTCGATCGTTCTGACCGCCAGAAGCGGAAGAGCGGCGCTGAAACATCATTATGACAGAATGGGAGTCCATCTTTCTGTGGAGCAGCTGGATGATGCCTATCGTAAGTTCCTCGCACTGGCAGACCGCAAAAAGGATATTAAGGATGAAGACCTGTTGGTGATTGTAGGGGTATCTCAGGCAGAAAAGAATCGTCAGCTTAAACTGAAATATCTGCAGGTGGTTTGCGGAAAATCCGCCATCCCGATGGCTACCGTGCAATTGATTATCGACGGAGAAATCTGTACGGCCACCTCATCGGGCAGCGGTCCTGTGGATGCAGCCTTCAACGCCATCCGTCAGTTGATCCACCGGAAGGTAACCCTCGAGGAATATCTCGTACAGGCGGTTACCCGCGGAAGTGATGATGTGGGCAAGGTGCATGTTCAGGTAGAAAACCAGGGAAATATTTATTACGGTTTTTCTGCCAACACCGATGTGGTCACTGCATCCGCCGAAGCCTTCATTGATGCTATTTCAAAATTCATTTAATTTGTATATTATTTTCTTCCTATCATGATGCAAACTTTATTTGATAAAATCTGGGACGGTCATATTGTCTCAAGTATAAAAGACGGTCCGGATGTGCTGTATATCGATCGTCACCTGCTGCATGAGGTGACCAGCCCTCAGGCATTTCTCGGCTTGGATGCCAGAGGAATTAAAGCGGCAAGACCCGGGCAGAGCTTTGCCACCTGTGATCACAATGTTCCCACGCTGAATCAGGAAAAACCCATTGAAGATCCTTCCTGCCGTATTCCTGTTGAAAAACTCGCTGAGAATACCGCCCGTCACGGGATTACGCATTTTGGATTAAACAATCCGAATCAGGGCGTTATCCACGTAATGGCTCCGGAACAGGGTATCGTGCTTCCCGGACAGACCATTGTCTGCGGTGACAGCCATACAGCCACCCACGGGGCATTCGGCAGTATTGCATTCGGAATCGGAACCAGCGAAGTAGAGATGGTGCTGGCTTCACAATGCATTATGCAGCCCAAGCCTAAAAAAATGTTGATTTCTGTGGAAGGCGTTTTAGGAAAAGGAGTGACTTCAAAAGATCTTATCCTTTATGTTATCTCTAAAATAACCGCCGGAGGAGGAACAGGCTATTTTATCGAGTATGCCGGCCAGACCATCCGCTCTCTGAGCATGGAAGCCCGTATGACGCTGTGCAACATGAGTATAGAGATGGGAGCACGGGGCGGGATCATTGCTCCTGATGAAAAAACTTTTGAATATCTAAAAGGTCGGCCTTATGCTCCTAAAGGAGCCGAATGGGATCAAGCGATGGTTTATTGGAAAACTCTGTTTTCCGATGAAGGAGCTGTTTTTGATAAGGTACTCACCTTTGATGCTTCTGAGATAACCCCCATGATTACCTATGGAACGAATCCCGGCATGGGAATGAAGATCGGAGATTCCATTCCTTCCGGAGCCAATCTGGCCGAAAGCGACCGCATCTCTTTTGAAAAGGCTTTAAAATACATGAATCTGGAAAGCGGCCAATCTCTTCTGGGAAAGAAAATTCAATATGTTTTTCTGGGCAGCTGTACCAATGGCCGGATTGAAGATTTCCGTTTATTTGCCGGTTTTGTCAAAGGAAAACAAAAACATCCCGATGTAGTGGCCTGGCTGGTTCCCGGTTCAGGGAATGTGGCCCGGCAGATTCGTGAAGAAGGTCTGGATAAGATACTCACCGCCGCGGGATTTTCTCTGAGACAACCCGGATGTTCCGCCTGTCTTGCCATGAACGATGACAAGGTGCCCTCCGGAATGTACGCGGTTTCCACTTCCAACCGGAATTTTGAAGGCCGGCAGGGCCCCGGTTCCAGGACTTTTCTTGCCAGCCCCTTAGTGGCTGCCGCTGCCGCGGTAACCGGCCAGATTACGGATCCCCGAAATGATTTAAATTAAAAGACCAGGATATGTCATTACAAAAATTTACTGTAATAGAGAGCGCTGTAGTTCCCGTACAGGTTGAAAATATAGATACAGACCAGATCATTCCCGCCAGGTTTCTGAAAGCGACCACCCGGGAAGGTTTTGGCGACAATCTTTTCCGTGACTGGAGATATGATACGCAGAATAAACCCGTTCAATCATTTCCGTTGAATGATGCCCGCTATTCCGGTTCGATACTGGTGGCAGGGAAAAATTTCGGATGCGGTTCCAGCCGGGAGCATGCGGCATGGGCTATTGCCGGCGCCGGGTTCCGGGTGGTGGTTTCCAGTTTCTTCGCGGATATTTTTAAAAACAATGCCCTGAACAATGGGATTCTTCCTGTTCAGGTGAGCGATGCGTTTTTAAGCAAAATATTTGCCTTAGTGGCAGTAAAACCTAAAACAAAAATACGGGTCGATCTGGAAAAATGTGAAATTACTCTGGCGGAAACCGGTGAAAAGGAGTCTTTTGAAATCAATGCCTATAAAAGAACCTGCCTGCTCAACGGATATGATGATATTGATTATCTGATTGCCATGAAAGATCAAATCGAAGCTTTCGAAGCAAAGAAAACCTGGGTTTAAATACGAATATTATGTTTATAGAGATCATGGACACCACCCTGCGGGACGGGGAGCAAACTTCGGGCGTTTCTTTTTCACCGATGGAAAAACTGCAAATGGCGCGTTTTCTGCTGGATGAATTGAAGGTAGACCGGATTGAAATTGCTTCAGCCCGTGTTTCTGAAGGCGAACTGGAAAGTGCCAGACGGATTATGGCCTGGGCCTGGATCAATAAACAGAGCGATCGGGTGGAGGTACTGGGCTTTATTGACGGAACCCAATCCATTGACTGGATTAAAACCTCGGGAGGCAAGGTGGTCAATCTGCTTTCCAAAGGGTCTTTGCGTCACCTGGAAGGACAGTTAAGAAAAACACCCCAACAGCATTTTGAAGACATTTCTGCAGCAGTTCAATATGCTAATGATCAGGGCCTCAAGGTTAATCTTTATCTGGAAGACTGGAGCAATGGAATGCGACATTCCAAAGATTATGTCTTTTTTCTTATGGATAAACTTTGTAATCAGCCTATTCAGCGTTTTATGCTGCCTGATACCCTGGGTATCTTGAATCCTGAAGAGACCTATCAGTTCTGCCTTGAAATGACGACCCGTTATCCGGGGCTTCATTTTGATTTCCACGCCCACAATGATTATGATCTTTCGGTAGCTAACAGCTGGTCGGCGCTCAGGGCCGGGATAAAAGGCGTTCATACCACGGTCAACGGACTGGGGGAAAGAGCCGGGAACACCCCGTTATCCAGCATGATTGCGGTCGTTAAGGATCAGCTAAAGATGGAAACAAGGGTGAATGAGGCAAAAATCACTCCCATGAGCCGGATGGTGGAAACCTTCTCAGGGATCAGAATTCCATCCAATAAACCCATCATCGGAGAAAATGTGTTTACTCAGGCTTGCGGAGTCCATGCAGATGGAGATAATAAGAATAGCCTGTATTTCAATGAATTACTTCCTGAACGTTTTGGAAGGGTCAGAAAATATGCTTTAGGAAAAACCTCTGGGAAGTCTAATATTCTCAAGAATCTTCAGGAAATGGGAATTGACCTCGATCCTGAAAGCATGAAGAAAATTACCCAGAGGGTGATTGAACTGGGAGACCGGAAGGAAAATGTCACTGCCGATGATCTTCCTTATATTATGTCCGATGTGCTCAAACATGAATCCATCCGTCAGAATATTAAGGTGGTGAATTATTCCCTGAGCGTTGCCGAAGGATTGAAGTCGTCTGCCACGCTGATGATAGAAATCAATGGGAAAAACTACCAGGAAACCTCGGCCGGAGACGGTCAGTACGATGCCTTCATGAATGCTTTGCATAAAATCTATAAGGGTCTCAATCTGGAAATTCCCCGTCTGACGGATTACGTGGTCACTATCCCTCCCGGAGGAAAAACCGATGCCCTTGTGGAAACGGTCATTACCTGGGATCTGGAGGGCCGGGAGTTTAAGACCCGTGGGCTGGATCCCGATCAGACCGCAGCCGCCATCAAAGCCACCGTAAGAATGTTAAATTATATCAGTTGATCATAAATTATATCCAATGAATAAAAATATTGCTGTACTTGCAGGAGACGGAATCGGTCCCGAAGTAGTAGATCAGGGACTGAAAGCAGTCCGGGCGATTGCAAAAAAATGCGGACATACCTTTCATTTTGAAGAAGGAATTATGGGTGCCTGTGCGATAGACCAGACAGGCAATCCTTATCCGGACAAGACCCATGAACTCTGTATGCGTTCTGATGCTGTCCTGTTTGGCGCCATCGGGCATCCCCGTTTTGATCATGATCCCACCGCCAAAGTCCGTCCTGAACAGGGATTGCTGGCTATGAGGAAAAAACTGGGGCTATATGCCAATATCCGTCCGATTTCCACATTCTCTTCTCTTTTGCACAAATCTCCCTTGAAGACCGAATTGGTCGAAGGTGCAGATTTTGTCGTCATCAGGGAACTCACCGGGGGTATCTATTTTGGAGAACCGCGCGGTCGCAGCGAGAACGGGAATGTCGCTTTTGATTCATGTGTATATTCTAAAGAAGAAATTATCCGGGTAACCCGGTTGGCTTTTGAGTATGCCCGCAAGAGAAGAAATAAAGTCACCGCAGTAGATAAAGCGAATATCCTGGCTACTTCCCGCCTGTGGAGAGAAACCGTTCAGGCGCTTCATGCCGCAGAGTATTCCGATGTAGAGCTGGAGTTTCTGTATGTAGACAATGCTGCTATGCAGATCGTAACCTGGCCTAAAAGATTTGATGTCATTGTGACCGAAAATCTGTTTGGCGACATCCTGACTGATGAAGCCAGTGTCATCACCGGCTCTATGGGTCTGCTGCCCTCTGCCTCAATAGGCGTTCACACCTCGGTCTTTGAACCTATTCATGGTTCTTATCCTCAGGCCGCCGGTAAAAATATTGCAAATCCTCTGGGAACGATTTTATCAGCTGCCCTGATGTTTGAATATGCTTTCGGAGCAGACAAGGAAGCCGGGCTTATTCGTGAGGCTTGCGTAGCTTCTATGGCGGCAGGGATGGTTACTGAAGATATTTCTGAAGCAGGTAAAGCGCATTCTACTTCTGAAGTCGGAGATTGGATTGCGGATTATATCCTGAAGCATTACGACGGTTGCTCAGGTGGTCAATATCGTCAACGATAGCTTTTGAATTGATCAGCTGTATCAGGTAGATGATGATGGCAATGATATCTTCCTTTGTCAGGACCTTGATATCAGACGGGGTGCTCA
>JAQVSH010000139.1 GCA_028700615.1 Bacteroidales bacterium | reverse complement strand
CGTACCTGTTTCACATTGACCGGTAAGCACATAATCCACACCTATCGTCATATCCGGAACGTAATAAAGGGCTTCGGCCGGAATAAGAATTCCTTCGCTGCTTTGAGTAACAATGGTCACATTGGCAGTCATTCCCGGAAATAATTTTTCTTCCGGATTGGGCGCTTCGATAATGACCACATAGGTTACTACATTAGAAGTTACGGTAGCCTGCAAACGAATCTGTTGCACTGTGCCCTGAAAAATTTCTCCGGGATAAGCATCCACTGTAAAATTAGCCGACTGACCCACTTTTACTTGTCCTATATCGGCTTCGTCCACATCGGCTTCAACCTGCATTTTAGTCATGTCATTGGCAATGGAAAAAAGCGTAGGCGTACTGAAAGAAGCAGCAACCGTCTGCCCCTCTTCCACTTCCCGGTTAAGTATCCTTCCTGAAATAGGAGAGTAAATGTCTGCATATGAAAGATTTACTTTGGCCTGATTTAAATTGGATTTTGCATTAATAACCGAATTTTTGGCCTGAGTCAGTTTATTCACCGCATCTTCATAAGACACTTGGGTAGCGGCTTTAGCATCATACATTTTTTTAACCCTGTCATAATTTTGCTGAGCGTAAACCAGATTGCTTTCCGCATCGTCATAGGAAGCCTGACTTTGATCCACTCTTTCTTTTAACGTAGATTTATCCAGCTCCGCCAATAATTGGCCCTTCTCCACCTGTGAATTATAATCCACATAAAGATGCTGCACAATTCCGGAAACCTGAGTACCCACCTCAACCTGAGAAACCGGCTGGATATATCCGGTAGCCGTGATTTCTATCTGAAGAAATCCCTTTTGAGCCATAGTGGTCCGGTATTCAATCTCCTTTTTGGTTGTACAACCTCTGAGCACTATCATAAACATGACCAGTAATAAAAAAGTGCCTGAGTATAAAATTTTCCTTTTCATAACCATATTATTTGAGTGAATGAATTCTTTGTTGTTTTTATAATTGAATAGGCATTCCCATGTACACATCTAAGATTTTACGATTAAGAATAAAACTGTATTTATTCTGAAGATATTCGTTCAGCGCGCTTAAATAATTGGATTGCTGTTGCAAAAGATCTACTGTAGTGATAGATCCTTCACTATATTGCACACCATATACCCTGAAACTCTCCGAATAGGCTCTTTCCTTAACGGTACTGGCAACATATTTATTGTAAGCAGCTACAACCGTCTGGTATTCCTTTTCAATTTCCTGTTTTACATCCAGCTCTGTTTGTTTGGCTGTTAATTCAGCCTTTTTCAGACTGTACTTGCTTTGTAAAACCTGTGTTTTTGTTTGATTGCGGTTAAAAATGGGAATACTCACCCCGATGGAAAGAGACTCATTTAAACGATCTCCAAGCTGAGTCCCAAAACCGCCGTTTCCGTTGGAATAACCGGTACCCAGACTTCCGCTTAAACTCACCGTGGGAAAATAAGAGGCTTGGGCAAGTTCGACATTTAAAGTGGCAAGATCAATATTTTGACGACTGATCTGCAGATCGGGAAACCATGCCAGGGTTTTCTCCATGACATATCCCATATCGGGAAGATCTGAAATATCGTAGACTTTGGCCGTATCAGGAGGAATAATCCTGAAAGTTTCTTCAGGAGCCATGGAAAGTAAATTTTTAAGTGCCAGAATACTATTGTTTCGATTGATTTCCGTATTGACTACGTTGTATTTGTCGCTGGCATACTGAGATTCCAACAACATGTAGTCACTCTCAAGTATTTTACCCACTTTAAAAGTCTCTTTCCCCTGATTAAGATTTTCCTCACTGGTTTTCAATACCACTTTCTGATATTTGAGGATTTCTTCATTCATCAGGACGGAAAGAAAAGCCTGAATAACCTGAATACTCAGTTGATTTTCTGATTGCAGAATCTGGGCATCTGCCTGTTCAACTTTCAGTTTATTCTGCTCAATGGTTTTGTTGAGGCTTCCTCCGCTGTATAAGGTCATATTCGTACTCAGCGAATAGTTTCCGGTCCAGGACGTAGTGGAATTACTGTTGGAAACTCCCTGAGAGGCAGAAGCAGATAAACCCGGAAGACGCTGATCTTTTGACTGCAGATAGGAAGCTTCGCTGCTCATTTTAGACAACAACAAGGACTGTTGCCCAAAATTATTCAGCAAAGCATAACGGGCGGTTTCTTCCAGAGTAAGGGCATCGGGCACCTTCTGAGAAGTCTGTTCCTGGGAATAAACACACAGGTTAAAACCCAGCAGGACGATCAATAAAAAAAACTGTTTCATATTTCTTGTTTTTGGGTAACTTTTCTACCAGCAAAAAAAGAAGATAAACAGCCTGAGATATTTTAAAACTTACTGAAACGGAAAAACAGATCATTGAAATGACCTTATGAACATCTGAAATGAAAAGCAATCTCTCCCCTATTTAAACGGAGAATCCGGTTCCCTGCTCATAAACTGATACTCCAGACGATCCAGCAAGGCCGGGAAGAGTGACTTCAGAAACATAACCGCTTTCCCTTCCGCAGTGAGAATAACTGTACGTTTCTTACGCAAAATACCTTTAATCAGATAGTCAGCCACTTTTTCAGCCGACATCATTTTTCCTTCCTCTCTGGGAGATTCCCCCTGACAAGAGCCATCCGCCGCTAAAGCAGTCCTGCGAATATTGGAAGAAGTAAAGCCGGGTGCAATCACCATCACATGCAATCCCTGCCTGAGATATTCTACCCGAAGGGTATCAAGAAACCCGTACAAGGCAAATTTAGAAGCCGAATATCCGGTCCTTGCAGGAAGACCTTTAAATCCGGCAATGGAGGAAACGCCCACCACAGAGCCCTTGTTTTTTAATATATAGGGCAGCGCATATTTTGTACAATAGACTGCACCCCAGAAATTCACATCCATCAGTCTTTTAAGAACATTCAGATCCAGATCCACAAACATGGCCCTCATCGAAATACCCGCATTATTGATCAGCACATCAATTCCGCCGAATCGTCCGACTGTTTTTTCCACAAGCATCCGACAATCCTCTTCAGAGGTAACGTCCACCGCGACCGAAAGAACCTCGGCCCCCTGATTTCTGAGTTCCTCTTCAATTTGAGCCAGTTTATCCACCGAGCGGGCTGCAATCACCACCTTAGCACCCTGCTTTGCCAACGCCCGGACACAAGCAAGCCCGATTCCTGATGAAGCGCCGGTCACAATCACTACTTTTCCTTTTAAAGACATGCTCTGTTCCTCAAAAAAACGTTATGAATACTAAAATAGTACAAACAAATCCAAACTAATCCACAAATCATTTCATAGATTGGTTTCAGAAACGTCGAAATTAACCAATAAATCGGTAAGAAAGAGTGAGAAAAATTGAGATTATCTCAAAGTCTTGTACTTTTGTTAAAATTAACTACAGAACCTCATCACCTAATTCTTGTCCTATGAAACACAGAAGTCAGTTTTTTTTGCTCATGTTGACCGGAATACTGCTGATCTCCGGATGTCAACCTAAAACACAAGATTTGAACCTTATGTATGAAAAGTACACTTTAGCAAATGGGCTGGAAGTCGTCCTCCACCCTGATCATTCAGACCCGATTGTTGCTGTTGCAATACAGTATCATGTGGGATCCAACAGAGAAGAACCCGGAAAAACGGGATTTGCCCACTTTTTTGAGCACATGCTCTTTCAGGCCTCTGAACATTTAGGCAGAGACGAATTCTTCAGTAAAATTGAAAATTTAGGGGGAGAATTTAACGGAGGCACCTGGCAGGACGGAACCGTCTACTATGAAGTAGTTCCCAATGACGCCCTGGAAAAAATTTTGTGGATGGAACCAGACCGCATGGGATTCTTTATCAACCAAGTGAGTGAAACCGGTTTAAAACGGGAAATCGATGTAGTGGTCAACGAAAAAAGGCAAACTCAGGATAATCGGGCATACGGGTATACCAATGATGTCGTTCTGAAAAACTTATATCCCAAAGGACATCCATACAGCTGGACAGTGATCGGAGAAATGGCAGACCTGAAAGGAGCTACCATAGAGGATGTTAAAAAATTCTACAATACTTATTACGGGACCAACAATGCCACATTGGTGATCGCGGGAGATTATGATACCGAAGAAGTAAAAAAACTGGTAGAAAAATATTTTGGTGAAATCAAACCCAAAGAAGAGGTTACTCCGCTGAAACCCATGAATCCAGTGCTTTCAGAAACCAAGAACCTTTATCATGAGGATCAGTTTGCCAATATGCCAGAACTGAGTATTGTCTTTCCATCGGTCGAAATGTTTCATCCGGACAGTTATGCCCTGGATCTGCTGACCACCTTGTTGTCTGATGGTAAAAAAGCGCCTTTGTACAAAGTACTTGTGGAAGAGAAAAAATTAGCTCCATCGGTTGCCATGTTTAATAACTCTCAAGAACTAGGAGGTTATTCTGCTGTTCGGGTCAGAGCTTTTGACACCGTTGATCTTGACAATGTATATGCTGCCGTTCAGGAAGCCTTCAAAAAATTTGAGGAAACCGGTGTAGATGAAAAAGAACTACAGGCCATTAAGAATATGGCGGAAACCAGTTTCTATCAAAGTATGGCAAGCATTCTCGATAAGTCATTTCAGATTGCACAGGCCAATATCTTTGCCGGGACTCCCGATCAAATCATGAAAGATATAGAAAGTATACGCAAAGTCTCAGCAGAGGATCTTATGCGGGTATACAACACTTATATCAAAGGGAAAAATCATCTCACGACCAGTTTTGTCCCAATGGGTAAAACAAATTTAACTATCGAAGGAGCGGTAAAAGCAAATGTTATTATTGAAGATGCTTCTCAACAAGACTTTGAGGCAAATGGAGAAAAAATTGTAGACGCCACCTATGAAATGACTCCATCTGCCTTTGACCGTACTCAGGAACCCCCTCTCGGGAAAGAACTTACTCTGACTTCTCCAAAAATCTGGACAGATACTTTATCAAACGGGATCAAAATCTACGGCATCGAACAGGATGAACTTCCATTGGTTCACTTTACGCTCACGCTCACAGGCGGACCACTTTTTGATACTCCTGAAAAAGCAGGTGTGGCATTGCTTACCACCCAGCTGATGAACGAAGGATCGGAAAATAAAACCCCGGAAGAAATGGAAGAAGCCCTGAAACTATTGGGAGCTTCCGTGAACATTTATCTGGATGGAGAAAAGGTTGCCATTTCAGGATATTGTATGACCAATACCTATGAACAGGTTATGAATCTGGTAGAAGAACTTCTGCTGCACCCGAGATGGGATGCCAAAGAATTTGACAGGCTGAAACAGGCGCTTCTTTCAGGGATTCAACAGGAAATGGTAAATCCGGGCAATATCGCTTCCCGCGTATTTTTAGGCCTTATCTATGGAAAAGAAAGCATTCTGGGACAATCCCAACGAGGTACCCAGGCTTCTGTTTCTGCCATTACCCTGGATGACTTAAAAGCCTACTATCAAAACTACTTCTCTCCTAACCTGGCTACATTTCATGTTGCCGGAGAG
>JAQVSH010000138.1 GCA_028700615.1 Bacteroidales bacterium | reverse complement strand
GAAAAAAATTCTCCGGGTGTATAGCCGGAATACGTTTTGAATTCGTGAATAAAATGAGACTGATCGTAATAACCGTTACGGTATGCGTATTGGGTAAAGCGGCCTTTGTCACCGGATCCAATATCCCTGATGCATTGGTTAAAACGGACGATCCTGGTAAATTGTCTGGGTGTTTTTCCTATATAAGCGGCGAATTTTCGTTCAAGGCTCTTTGGCGTCACGGAGAGCATCCCGGCCAGTTCAGGCGTAGTCAAAGGTTCCCGGGTATTTTTTATGAGCATGACGGCAGATTGGATCAGGAGCTCGTCGTGAAGAGGGATCTCTCTGTACCGCTGTACCAGGAACTGCTCTATGAGCGCAATTCTTTCCCCGTAAGAGCCCGCCCATTGAAGCTTCTCTTCCACTTCGTGAATTTCCCGGTTATAGACTGCCCTCAGATCAACACTTTGATTCTCTATCTCCGATAATGGAAATTCAAAAAAGTGGCAAGCCCCGGCAGGTTTGAAGTTAATAAAGATCACGCCGGTCAGACCGTGGGTGGAAACATCCGAGTAGGAGTGGCTTAGCCCGCTGATAATGGAAAACGGCTGCCTGACGGGCATGATTCCGGATTGCACCACAAACGGATCCCTGTAATGAAACATCAGCTGAATGTGTTCCGTAGGAATCACTCTTTCACACACATCCTGTTCCCCCGGCCCCGATTCCATAAGGCAGTATTGCTTCACATATTTTTTCAGGAAGCCGGAAGGTTGAAAGAAAAGAAAATGCATGGAGCAAATATAAGAACATCCTGGTCAGCGAAGCTTACTTATTGGTATTTTTTATTTTCAGAAATAAAATTGTTAAATTTATGAGCATGAAACATTTTTGGATTTTCTTCCCGGTTTTGTTTCTGCTTACAGCCTGCCATACGGCAGAGAAGTTATCATTAGTTTACAAACAGTTAGTCGCCTTGGATAGCTTGTTAGCCTGGCAGCCTCAAGCGGTTCTGGATAGCCTCAATAATATGGATATTCATGATTTTCCTGAAGCAGAGGAGGCCTATTATAATTTGCTACTGACGATTGCTATGGATAAATCTTATTATGAGTTCCGGGATGACCGGGTAATATCGCAGGCTGTGGCCTGGTATCAACAAGGTAAAGATCCTGCGAATTATGCGCGGTCCTTGTTATATAAAGGAATTGTGTTGTACAGTCTTAACCCGATAGACACGTTGGCCTTTATCCATTTTAAAGAGGCTGAACATGTAATGAAAGCAAATAAAATGGAAAATCCATCGTTTTTTGTTTTATTATATGGTTATCTGGGCGATATCAATCAGAGAAATAAAAATTATGAAGTGGCTGACGAGTATTACCAAAAGGGCCTGGAAGCCAGCCGTAAAGCCGGAAATTACGACAATTATGTTTTATCGCTTGTAAGCCTGTTTTATTCTAAGATAACGCTGGGTGAAAAAGAAGAAGCTCAAAAAATTCTGAAAGAGATCAATGAACTGGATAATGTGCCGGTAAACCAATGGTTGTCGCCGAATAATATTTATGTGGTTTTTTCGCAAACCGGCAATACATTCAGGGATGTAATCAACGGGACACTGAACGATTCCTTAAAATGGATTGCCCCAAAAGATTACCCAGGCGTATTGTCTATTATTTCCCGGTTCTACAGAAAGGTCAATTGTATAGACAGCGCCATTGTGTATGGAAAGGCCTGTCTTAATGCCATTGTTGATACGCTAAACATTGATAATCAGCAATATTATGCGAATCTTGCCAATCTTTATTCCATTAAGGGCGATTACAGAAATGCTGCCGGATGTTATTGCTCCGCGTTACAGGCTTTTTCGAATTACCATGCTTACATGAATGATAAGAGGGTGTTGGAATTGGAAAAGAAATACAATGTAGCCGAGGTCAATCAAAAACTATTGGAAGAAAAACTTACTAAAAGAGTCTATCTGTTGTTGTGTGTACTGTTGCTGGCCCTGGTGATTATTTCCTTTATTTTGGTTTATCACTGGAAACGGCTGACAAAAGAAAATAAACTGCTGCTGGAAGAAAGGCAAAGAAACATCCGGCAATTGAAATTTTTTGTGTCTGCATTCAATAGCACTATGGGTATTCTCCCGGAATTTATTGCCGAAATCAATCACATTTCTCATAAAAGCCGGGTCTTATTTCCCGAATTATACGACAATTTACAAGATCGTATTGATAATGTCAACAGTCAATATAACAGGGCCTTTTCTGAAATAACCAAAAGTCTTGAGTTCAACGAGATTTTTTCTATCGGGGAGGTATCTCCCCGACTGAGCGACCGGGAAAAGATCATTTATGTATTATCAAAAAGTGGTTTTTCAAATGAATTGATTGCCGGTATTATTAATGCGTCTGTAAATAATATCCGTTCCAGTAAATGCAAAATCAGGACAAAACTCCACGGCGGATCATTAGTTTAGGATTTCCAATAGCGCAACTTTTTTATTGTAAAATGTTGTTTATTTGTTTTTTATAGCTATTTTGCCCGCAACTTATCATTTCCCGGCGCATCGCAGGCTTCTTTCATTCTAAATTTATAGGGCGAGGTTATTTTAATTTAGTTCTGTAATGAAAAGAATTCTTTTCTACTGCATTTTTATGAGTATCGGGCCTTTTGTTCTGAGATCTCAGAATACCGGGACGTATGAACTTAGCGGTACGGTAACCGATATACCGGGCATTCCGGTTAGCGGAGCAACTGTTGTGCTGAAAGGATCAGGAGCAGGAATTGATACCACAGCGTTGGCTGCCTGGGGAGTTACCAATGACAAAGGATCGTTTTTAATAAAAGTACTGCCGGGCTCCTATCGGCTGAACATCCGGTGTACGGGTTACAAGGAATGGAACGGGCCGGTACAGATAAACAGGACGTTTTCCCTGCCCCCTGTCCAACTGGAAGATGATGTGCAGATGTTAACGGAAATTGTCATCAAGGACACTCCCATCAAATTCCGCCCGGACCGGTATATAGTTTCTTTGGTTAACAGTTCGCTGGCAAAAAACCTGACCGGTGTAGAGGTCTTAAATTACCTGCCCGGGGTATCGGATCTGAAAGTGAACGGGCTGGCAGCCAAAGTTTACGTAAACGACCGGGAACTGAAGCTGTCGCAGGACGAATTGAAGGCTTATCTGGAATCCATACCGGCCGGAGAGATCGCCAGCATTGAGGTCATCCCTGTTTCCGGGGTCAGCTATTCGGGCAGTTCGCTGACCTCAATTATTAAACTTACGCTGAAAAAGCTTCCGGAAGGCGGAGGCCGATTTAATGCACAGACGAGTATAAATACGGGAAGACAGAGATATATTCCAAAAGCGAACGCTACGTTAAGTTACCGCTACAAAGGGCTGAGTTTTTCTTCTTATGTAAGTGGCGGGACCGGTTTTACACACAATACAAGTATTGTCACAACTGTGAACGGCAGCTCAGGAACTAAGACAGAGCAGCAGGTGACTTATGTTAGTCCCTGGCGCATTTATTTAACTGCTGAACAATCCCTGTATTACAAAATTAACAACAAAAGTTCCGTCGCAGGCGTACTAAGCACCTCAAATTCATTCCCATCGGTTTATTGGCAAACGACTGTTACGGAAAGTTATTATACAGATATGTCCGTAGATAATTCTTATGCAAATAAAATCGGATATGTAAATTATAAAGCCGTATTAAATGAAAAAACAGGTTCCTTTTTTTTATTGGTGGCGGAAATCGCCTCAACAAAGACGGGCAATACCGATGAAAATAAACTATTCACTTCGGAGGAAAAATTGTTGGAACACAGGAGCAGGGAAGTGCGATCCGACCGGAGAGCGTTTAATATGTATGCAGATTTGACGCTCAATTTTTCAGAACGCCATTCCTTAGAAACAGGGGCGAAGTTCATTAATACCTATTATACGAACACAGATGATCATTATACAGCCAATGAAGAGAACTGGATTTTCGACCTTCCGGCCAGTGCCTGTATTGAATACCGGGAAGATATTTTATCGGGATACCTTAACTACCGGGGATCGGCAGGAGACAAGTTAGGGTACACGGCAGGAGTACGAGTAGAAAAGGCTCGTTTTGATCAATTGAATAAATATTCGGGGAGTAATACGAATTATTCAGGAACGGATGTATTGTATTCGACTAATGCTCAGTATATTATCAATCAAAAGAAAGGATATTCTGTACGTGTTTCGTATGCAGGGAAAGTGGTCCGGCCTTCGCCAAACCTTCTTGATCCTTACATTCATTGGGAAAATGCCAATGAGTATTCCACCGGGAACCCCAATCTGAAACCATATCTGACACATACGTTTCAAGTTAATACACGGTTAGCCCGAAATTATTACCTGACATTCACTACGTCCCTGGCACAGAAAACATATGATTTTGTATCGGAATTATCTATTACCGGCGACAGCCTCATCAGCCGGCCGGTGAATATTGCATCAAGCCGGTCTGTGTCTCTCAATGCTTCCACCACCCAACAATTGTATAAGTGGTGGCGGCTGGCGGTGGCGGCCATTTTGTCTTTTTCTGAGAAATTTACGGAAACATACGGACGGGTTGTGACTTCCGAGATTCTTTTAAACACCAACAATATTTTTAATTTGGATAAAGAGTGGACCTTATCTCTGAATGTTATAAGTATGCCTGTTAGAAAAAATATAAGAAGTGAGAGAACAGGCCTTTTTTATGCTACCGGAGGTGTCCAGAAAAGTCTGAATGACGGAAAATGGATCCTCAAAACGGAATTTTCATATTCAAATCGTCCTCGTTCCCGGTTTTTTCTTGAAAACGGTTATACTGAGACAATCACGTTTTCACCCCGGTTTTATGTTATGGTTTCTGTCCGCTGCAATCTGGAATTCGGTAAAAAGGGTCTGCGCATGGAAAGAGGCAGCTCGGACGGGGATGCCAGGGGCCGGATTAATTAAATATGAAATCATTATTTTCCTACCTTTGCATCATTATGAAAAAACACATTATTTCATTCTGTTTTTTTGTATTGTTGGCCTTCCTTACCGTGACGGTGAAGGCACAGGACCTGAATCCGCTCCTGCAGGCAAAGGAATATTTCAGACAACTTGACTCCATTTGCAGCGCAGATAACGGACAATTGTGGGGTGTGAAACTTAACGGACCGGTTATGCTGGTGAGCCCTGCAGATCGCGTTATTATTGCCAACCGGCAGAATAAAAGCAATACGTTAATTGAAAAAGAAGGTGTTTTTATTGGAAGGTTGCCCGATGATTTGGGAATTGCCAACACGGCGTTTGAATGGGACGGAGAACTCTGGACCATGGCCATGTGGAATGCCCTTTCGCCGGATGATAATAATGCGCGAAACAGATTGCTGGTGCATGAATGCTGGCATGCAAAACAGCGGTCTGTGGGCATTATGCCGGTTATGACACAAAATACCCATCTTGACCAGGAGGAAGGTAATATATTAATGAGGCTTGAGTTAATGGCATTAAGCAGGGCTCTGCAGGCCGTTGATCTTCAGGAGATAAAATCATATACAACAGATGCT
>JAQVSH010000137.1 GCA_028700615.1 Bacteroidales bacterium | reverse complement strand
CAGATTGCTTTTACTGGCTGTATTGCCTCCTGAACTGTGCAATATTTCAGTGGCAAGACCTTTCTCTGTGATATATTTCTTTATCCCGGCCAACGGAGTGATCATGTTTTCCTGTGCAGGCCTTCCTGAATAAGGGCCCAGTTCCACTTCGTCCGCCTGAGGCCCGATCAGGGCGATTTTTTTCAATGCGGCCGGGTTCAGTGGCAGTGCTTTCCTGTTGGTTTGTGCGACTACGTTATTCTTTAACAGAACAGGCGTTTTTGTGGCGATTTCTTTTGCCAGCGCCTTGTTAGCTGGTGAGTTTATCATATTTGCCTGGAACAGGGCATAAGGAACTCTGGCCTCCGGATCAAACTCTCCCGTCCTCATCCGGATGGCGAATAGATGCAGCAGCGCTCTGTCAATATCTCCCATGGTAATTAAACCTTTGTTAAGCGCCTCCATAGTACTTCTCTGATAAATGCTTCCGCAATCGGAGTCAACACCGGCTTTAAGTCCTGCGGCGGTTGCTTCTGCAGCAGTTTTGACATAATAATGGCCGGTATAAATGTCCTCAATCGCCGCGCAGTCGCCGGTGATGTAGCCTTTTAAACCATAGGTTCTTCTTGCGATAGTGTCGAGGTATAATTTACTGGCGGAGGTTGGCACTCCGTTTACGGCATTGTATGAAGACATGACAGAAGGCAGCCGGTCTTTTTCAATCAACGCCTTGTAAGGTGCAAGATAAAATTCCCGCATATCCCTGCTGTCCATATTGGAACTGCCTACGTGGCGGTCAAATTCGCTATTATTGGCAAAATAGTGTTTGCCAGTCGGTACAGCTTTGATGTAAACCGGATCATTACCTAACATTCCCCTGATAAATCCGCCTGCAATCTGGGATACAAGAAAAGGATCTTCCCCGTAGGTTTCTCCGGTTCTTCCCCATCTTGGGTCTCTGATAGGTTCCACGACAGGCGACCAATAGGTCAGCCCTTTGGTTCCTGTGGCAAAGATCGCTCTGGCTTCATCGGCTATCGCGGACGCTTCCCGTTGAATGAGTGCCGGATCCCATGCTGAACCCAGCGCTACACTGTTGGGAAATGAAGTAGGCGCGGCCAGTCCGGCATTCGGATTGGGGCCGCTTAATATTCCATGCAAAGCCTCACTCCAGGTATTATAGGCTCTGATCCCGAGTCGTGGAATAGCCGCCATATTGTTGCCCAGAAGGCTTTCCTTTTCCTCCAGGGTAAACCTGGAGACAAGATCAGCTGCCCTTTCTTCAAAAGAGTAGGCTGTATTCAGGTAAACCGGAACGTTTGATACCGCTTCTTTGGCATTACCGGACTGGAATGCCATACATAACGGAATGATCAGGATTCCGGCAAAAGCAATCAGGCTTTTTTTAATAGTTCTGTGTTTCATGGATGTTGGATTTTAAAAAACTATGGAGGATGGTTTAATTTAAGCATGTTGATATTGAACCACATGAACCTCAAATATACCACAATCCCACGAAGAAATCCAACTGTGCCGGCTTCTTTTTTAGTTATTCTTTCTTTTCATTTAGGTTAAGTAGCCAAGGTGCTTTCGTTTGATATCTGCCATGCTACTTGATAATATTCAATCTCACCGGTTGAATTTTTGCAAACAAAGTCTACTTCGGTGTTGCGGGCAGTACCTGTCCATACTTTATATCCTCTTCTAATAAGCTCTAAATAAACGATGTTTTCTAAAATGTGTCCTCTTTCTGTGATTCGTTCTTTACCCACCAGAACATTTAACAATCCGGCATCCACTATATAATACTTTTCTTGAGTTGCTAATTGCTTTTTCCCTTTCAAATCGAAGCGGTTTACTTTATAAAACACAAAACTTGTAACCAAATAATCCAAATACTTCTCTACTGTAGCATGATGTATGTTTTGTCCGTCCTGTTTAAGTGTTTTGGAAATATTGCTTGGTGATAACTGATTGCCAATATTGGAGGCTACAAATTTTACAATGTTAGCAAAAGCACGCTTATCATTGATCTGGTGTCGTTGCGTTATGTCCTTTTCGATGATGGTAGTGTAAATAGCATCCAGGTATTCATATATTTTATCAAAACTTGTAAATATTGCAATTTCTGATAGTATATATGGTGGTTGCAGGTTCCAGCTCCTGGTCACAACGGTTTGTCTGTAATCCTTGTTTAAGCTCTTCCAATGACTTAAGGTTCAAATAATGTTGCGGAAATTATACAACAAGACAGTATGTTTATTTTTAAAGCTAAGCGGGGGGTAAATATTTACATTCCTACGTATAACCGCTGCATTGGGTCTCAAATTAAGCTTGAGTATGCATTTGGCTCAGATCATTGAAAAAAATCAGGTTATCTATGTAAAACAGATAAATTTTGAGTTGCGTGATCAATCTTGTTTCCAAAATTCCGTATATTTGCAGAAATATAGAAATAAAATGAATTATCTGGAGTTTAGAGAGGAGTTCTTCGAAGTCGGGTGCTTTAACACGCATCAGGTTTATGCTGCGCATCCGGATTTCAACAAGGATAACCTCACACGCTGGACAAAGCAACGGCTGCTGATAAAGCTCAGACAGGGATATTACGCCTTTCCCGGGTACCTCAGCCACCGGGATTTTTCGCTATATATCTCAAATCGCATTTATAAGCCGTCCTATATAAGTCTACACACGGCATTGGCGTTTTACGGGATAATTCCTGAGGCGGTTGTGCAGATCACAGCTGTTTCGTCGCTCAAGACGGCGGAGTTTGAAAACGATTTTGGAGTCTATTCTTATAAGACGATGCGGGAGGATCTGATCTTCGGTTACGAGCTGAGACCGTTTGGCGACCGGACGATACAGTTTGCCACGCCGGAGAAGGCTCTGCTTGATTTGCTCTATCTCTATCCGTTTTACAACACGCCGGAAGAGATGGTAGAATTACGTTTCGATGAGAGCTATATGCAGGAGGATCTCAATCCGGATCGCCTGGCCGGATACGCCAAGCAGTTTAGCAGCAAGGCGTTGGATAAGAGAGTGCAAATAATGATGAACATATATGGACTATGATCAACCTGGAACAGATAAAGGGGTATTTCCCCGCCGAGTTACGCGGGAATGCCACCTATGAAAAGTATATGCTTAAGGAGTATATTCAATTAATGATACTCGACTTCCTCTCTACATCACCGTATGTGGAGAAAGTCGTATTCTGCAACGGTCGGGCTTCAGGGCCGAGACCCGCGATAAGGTGAACACCAGGTTGACCGCCTTCCGGCGCAACTTCTATTTTCCGGAATTGCTGTTTGAGTTGGACCTTTCGGGACATAAAGACGAACGATTTCTTATTAAGGTCGAGAGCCAGGATCAGGGATACGAATACACATCGGTAATGGTGAATATTAGACGTGCCGGATTCTTTTTTCCGTTCACTGTGCCATCGGATAATGTTCTGTGTGCGATGAAAATTTCAGCATTGCTCAACCGCCAGAAAGGGCGTGATTTCTATGATGCCATGTTTCTGCTGGGGCAGACGGAACCGGACTACGGCTATCTGACTGCAAAATGGGGCATTCATGACAAAGAAAAATTGAAAACAGCGTTGATTGAGACCGCCGAAAATACAAATCTGGAGTCAAAAGCTAAAGACTTCGAACATTTGTTGTTCAATAGAAATAACAAAACCAAGATATTACAGTTCATGGAGTTTGTTGACTCATTGTAATGCTCTTGGTTAGTTATCCAACTTTTAATAAAAGAATGCTACACGCTGATAAGAGATGGCCTTTTTCAGTATGGATTATGGGTTTGAAGGAGTCTTTAATAGCGTACACTACCGACAATTTTCATTGGAAACAATTTGGAAGCAATCCATTAAAGCAAAAACCGCTAACCATTGAATCTTTCAATCGTTAGCGGTTTTTATAGTACCCAGAGCCGGGATCGAACCGGCACAGGGGTGAACCTACTGGTGTTTGAGACCAGCGCGTCTACCAATTCCGCCATCTGGGCGCGGATTTAAAGAACCTTTTGTGACAGGAAGATCCTGTTACGGGCTGCAAATATAGAGAAAACTTTCAGATCGGCAATATATGTATTTTAAAAACTTTACAGCATCGGAGATAATATCCGGGCAATGGCTTCTCTGCGTTGCCATCGTTTCGGACGTTTTTTCCATTCTTCAAGGTTTATCTCCCGGCTGTTGAGCAGGTCTTCGGCAAAGCTTTTTTCCAGTTGGCCGGCAATGTTCTCATCATATACCATGGCGTTGATTTCAAAGTTTTGATCAAAGCTCCGGATGTCAATATTGGCGGTTCCCACAGAGCAGAATACCCCGTCCACCATCATGAGTTTGGAATGGGTAAAACCTTTTTCATAGAAGAAAATATGAACTCCGCATTCCATCAGCTCTTCCAAAAAGGAAAAGGTGCCCCAGCTGGTCAAACGGGAGTCGGAACGGGCGGGGAGAAGGATTCTGACATCTACTCCGCTGAGTCCCGCGGTTTTTAGGGCAGTAAGTATGCTTTCGTTGGGGATCAGGTAGGGCGTTGAGATGTAGACCGAGTGCTGTGCAGTGGCAATGGCTGAAAAATAGGCATGCATTATGCCGGCCCAGTCGGAGTCGGGTCCGCTGGCCACAATTTGAACCAGGCACTCTTCTTCTATGGTGCTCTTAGGAAAGTATAATTCGTTCTGGGGAAGTGTCTTCTTGCTGACAAAGAACCAGTCCATCATAAAGACAGCCTGAAGGGAAGGAATGGCTTCGCCTTCAATCCGGATATGGGTATCCCTCCAGATCCCGATTTCAGGTATGCCGTCCAGATAGCGGTCGGCAATATTTAACCCCCCGACAAAACCAATTTTACCATCCACTACAATGATTTTCCGGTGGTTACGATAGTTGATTTTGTTGCTGAGGTTTCTGAAGTGCACAGGCATAAATGCATATGTTTCTATCCCGGCCTCCTCTAAGGAGTCTATATATTTTTTATTCAGGCTCCAGCTGCCCAGATCGTCATAGATCAGCCTGATTTCTACACCTTCTTTCGCTTTTCTGATCAGCACTCTCCGGATTTTATTACCGATCCGGTCGTCTTCTATAATATAGTATTCCAGGTGGATATGATGTTTAGCTTCGTTGAGGGCGTGAATGATGGAGTGGAAGGTGGCTTTCCCGTTATTTAGGATGGAAACCCGGTTTTTACCCGACATCAGTGCTTTCTCGCTTTTGAGAAGCATCTTCATGATATGGGCTTTGGTCCGGATTTTCGGGTTTTTGAGAAAACTCTTTTTGTTTAGATTGATAATCTGGGCGTTTTCCAGACGGTGGATATGTTTTGTATCAGCGATGCCCTTCCGGGAAAAAATCTTTTCTTTCCGGTAGTTTTTCCCGATGAGAAAATACAATACAATACCAAGGATCGGAATCACTGAAATAACAATCACCCAGGATATTGTCTTGGCCGGATCCCCTTTTTGCTGGATTACGGTAATGACCATAAAAATCACTGTAATCGCGTACGCAATGGTAAACCACTGATAAGGATCTGTTAATCTTTCGATCATAACAGTGCCGTGATGATGTGTAAGTAAATCGT
>JAQVSH010000136.1 GCA_028700615.1 Bacteroidales bacterium | reverse complement strand
GATTCCGATACGGCTGTTATTTTGCTGACGAACAGAGTACATCCGTACGACGACGGATCTACTGTAAGATTAAGAACATTGGTTGCCAATATTGTTGCCGGTGCTATTATCAAATGAATATGAAAAAATAGGAAAAAGAGAGGGTGACTGCTTCATAACAGTCACCCTCTCCTTTTTATCTAAGCAGAATTGTTCCGCCTATTCTTGAGTGGAATCCCACCATACGTTGATGGCCCAAACATCGTCTGCACTGTTCCATTGATCAAGAGACGTGTTGGCCCCCGGAACTTCTGCACCAATAGCTTGCAGGTTGGCAGAGTTGTAGTTCAGCTCGTGTGAGCATTGACGCCAACGACGGAATTGTTTGCCGGCGGGAATTCCCTTAAGGGCCGCTGCATTTATTGCGTGGTAAGCAGGCTCATCCCAGTTCATGAATAAATTGGGATCAAAATCGTAACGGCGCATATCATTCCAAATTTCTACCGAAAAATGGAGCGCAATACGTTTTTGCGTCAATATCTTACCTAGAGTAAGATTTGCGGCATTTCCAATACCGTTATTCAAGAAGTTTGTTATGTCTGCCTGCTCCATAGGAGTGAAAGACGGGCAGTTGGCGAGGGTTTTGTCTTCTGCACACCAGGCTTCAAGTTTCACGTTCATATAATCAATGCTGGCTTTAATACCTTCTTTGTAAGCATTAAAGGCTTCTGATTTATTACCTTGGTTGAATAGCACTTCGGCTTTGATGAAGCAAGCTTCAGCATATGTACCTAAGTACGTAGGAGAGGATACCCGTGAGTAGAAAGAGCCTGATTCTCTGGTTTCATCGTTATCGGGTACCCTTCTGTAAAGAAGGTCTACATTGGCAGCGTAGCCTTTGGAAGAACTTGTACATTCTACATATACGGTATCACCCAGGCGTTGGGGAGAGTCGCTGTCTATATACCAGTTGCCATTCTTGAATCCAGCTCTTAGCGGGCCCCCTACAAGGTTGGGGGCATTGGAAGATGTCATGTCTACACCCAAAGAACGTCTCCAGTTACCATTCCACTTAATTTCTTCGGGAGTGGAAGCGGATTTCTCTGACCAAGCCCAGGGAATGATTTTATCTGCACGCGGATCTTCTACACCATAGCCGGCAAAATTAGTGAGATTTTCGAATAGCGTCTTGGTAACCATATAACCTGCATTCATCCCGCATACAGAATATAAAGGTGAATAGTCTACCGGTTCGTCCCAACCCAAAACGTCGTGTGTGGTGCTGTTGTCATCGGTATGGTTGATAACCGTGTTGTCGCTATTGCTCATAGGACCTTTGGAAAGGGCGTCCAAAATAGCAGCAGCGTCGTATTTACCTTCTAAGTAACTTCCGGCTGCTTTTTTGCTGAGTTTGTTACAGTAACGGGCTTTTAACAAATAGGCAAATTTGGTCCATTTGCTCACATCACCGTTGTTCCAAAAGTCACCTTCCGACAAAGCAGGAACGGCAGGAGCTTGTGATTTCTGGAGCAAGTCAATGCCTTCGTCTAATTCATTCAAGCAACCAAGATAAATGGTTTTGCCGTTATCGTAGGTAGGAGTGGCGTTTTCACCTACAGCGTCTGTGTAGGGCATTTCACCGTAAAGGTCGGTCATAAGCATAAAACCGTAGGCACGAATAACTTTGGCAACACCAGCATAATGCCAGGCTTCGGCAGCCATAGCCTTGCTGTACATATCTTCAATGTTGCAGGCAGCTCCTACAAACCACCACTGGTAAGAAGTAGTAACGGCTCCCGTTTGCGGATTCCAATAAGACATATGCCAGTAAGTGCTGCCATTATAGTACCTTGTCCAGTCTCCCATAGACATACTGCTACGCCAGGCGGCAAATTGATTAGCACTGTTAGTGTAGAACTCAATATGCGCCAAACGCGTAGGGAATGTGGCACTCATAGAAGAGGGATTCTCCGGGTCTGTGTTGACATCAAGCCATTCGCTGCAAGAAAACAGGGATAAGCTTGTCAAGACAGCGGCACCTAATATAATTGATCGAATTAATTTCATAAAATTACTTTTTAAATATTTTAAACTCTTTAGAAAGTCAAGTTTAGACCAAATGTCATACCCGATGTAGCAGGTACCCCTAAATAGTCAAATCCGACAGAAGAAGAACCACCCACACCAGCTCCGGATGCTGCAACTTCGGGGTCTCCTTCATAGTTTGTGAAAAGAAGTATATTATTGGCAGAAGCGACAACAGAGGCCCGCTTAATAAAACCGAGCTTGTTAATCTTAGGAAGTGTATAGGAAACAGACAGTGAACGTAATCTTAACAAGTTTACGGAGGTAATATAGTTTGCTGTTTCTTTGGGGTAATAATTCTGGTAATAACTTTGAATGATGTTATAACCGCTGGTTTCCACACCATTGAACACATAGGTGTCATTAATGTTCCAACTGTTGGATACGGGATTTCCATCTGTATCTACACCGGATACGGTGAGGGTTTGGTTACGAACATCACCGGAGAATTTGCTAACACCGGAATAATCCATTGCATAGCGTGTGCCATTGATTACGTCACCGCCAACGCGAAATTCCCACAACATATTGAAAGATAGGTTTTTCCATGTAAATGTATTGTTGAAACCACCACTGAACACAGCTTCACGGTTACCAACTTCGGATAAGGAGGTAGTGTAGGTAGGCATACCGTTCTTATCCAGAATGATGTCTCCATTGTCATTTCTCTTCCATTCCGTACCGGCAATAGCCATAAAGTTACCACCATTAAAGGACGCAGCCTGTGCGCCTGCATATTGTACGTCAGTAACGTACATAACGTCCATACCGGCGGGTAGGCCGTCCAGGGTGCCACGGTTTCCTGCTACGTTCAAGCCCATTTCCCAAATGAAGTTCTTGCGTTCAACAGGTATACCAGATATGGACAATTCCATACCTTTATTGTATACATTACCTGCGTTGATGGAGCAGAAAATATAACCGGTAGATTGAGGACCACGGGGACTAAGAATCTGGTTGTAGGAGTCGTTGGTATAATAAGCGTAGTCAAGGTGTAACCGGTTGTTGAAGAAGCTTAGTTCAATACCAAATTCGGTTGATTTGGTCATCTCTGGTTTTAAGTAAGGATTACCACGAGTCCATGAGTTACCTACTCCAACTTTTCCATTCAGGTAAGTACCTACAGGCCACAAAGCCGTATTGGTTTCGTAGGCTCCTGTGTCTTTCCCCACTTTAGCCCAGGATACACGGATTTTACCAAAAGTAAGGATGTCTTTTGACATAATGCCCGCATTCTGGAATGGTTCGGTGAATACAAAAGCACCACTGACCGAAGGGTAGAAATAGGAACGATTTTCAACAGGAAGAGTAGAAGTCCAGTCGTTACGTCCGGTAACGGTCAAATACAGCATATTCTTCCAGGAAGCACGGAATTCACCGAATACCCCAACCAAACGTTTCAGCGAAGCAGAGTGTAAGAACGACTTATTCTCTGTGGTAGCATTGGCATAGGAATAGAAATCGGGAACGGAAAAGTTGTAGGCCATCTTGTAATTGACATCGCTCTGGGTATCGTCGAGGGCTGCACCTAGCAAAAGGTTAAAATCAAAATCCCCAAATTGTTTGGACATATTTGATATGAGGTTATGTGACAGATATTGGAAACGCTTGCTGTTGTCACTCATCATCCCGTTTTGCCAAACTTGCTTGATGGCGCCACTGGCAGCAATACGGTTGGAGGCTACCATTGTATAGGAGTCAACACCCAAACGATATTGTAAAAACCACCATTTAGTGATGTCGGCTTTCACGCTTACGTTTGCCGTAATGCGTTCGTTATCTTCATACATTTTGTTTCTATTGATAATCCAGTACGGATTATCGCGCTCGTCCCAAGGATCCAGGCGGTCTCCGAACATCCGGTAACGGGAACCGTCTTCGTTGGTATAATGAGTCATATCATCAAAAGGAGACCAATTGTATGCCCCGTACAGAGTTCCCGTCCCGGATGAGTTGTACAGACCGGCACCGGTAAGGGTTCTGTCAGTGTGTGCTTGTGAATAGGCAGCATTTACACCAAAGGTAAAAATACCTGCTCTTTGTTCGCCGTTGAAACGGAAAGTGTATTTCTTGTAACCGGTTTCGGGAACAAGACCTTGTTGGTCATAGTATGACCCCGATAAATAGAAATTGTTGTTTTTGGTACCGCTGGCAACACTTAAACTTTCATCAAAAACATTACCGCCCTGGAAAAAATTCCCAATGTTGTCGTAGGTTGTTTTGCTGGATTTTTCTCCCCAAGAGTTGTAGGAGAAGTCATTAAACACGGTTCCAGTATAATTTTTCTTGCTATCGTACTGATCTTCCATATAACCCCTTGTGAACTGAGTTTGCACCTCGGGCAGGCTCTTCGCCCAGGAAGTAGTGTATTTGGAGTTGAAGTTAACTTCAACCACTCCGTCTTTCCCTTTTTTGGTAGAAATGAGAACTACGCCATTGGCAGCTCGTGAACCGTAAAGAGCAGAAGCGGCAGGGCCTTTGAGAATGGACATATTCTCAATATCCTCGGGGTTCATGTCCATGATACGGTTCGAAGTGGTAGTGGCGGCACGGTAAGATCCGTCAAAAGCTGAGTTTCCTACCAGGTTGGAAGAGTTATCGTAGATAACACCGTCTACAACAAACAAAGGCTGGTTGTCTTTGCCTTCAGATCCGGATGTACCCCCACGTAAAATAATCTGCGCACCAGAACCAGCAGCCCCTGAAGATTGGGTAATGTTTACCCCGGCAATTTTACCGGAAAGAGAAGAAATAGGGTTGGCTGTTTTGTTTCTCATCAGTTCGCTTGAGCCAAGGTCTTCTACCGCGTATCCCAATGATTTTCTTTCCTTCTTAATACCAAAGGCAGTAACGACCATTTCCTCAAGCATAAGGGCGTCTTCTTCCATAACAACGTCTACTACGGCCCTGTTGTTAATGGCAACCACGGCTTCTTTGTAGCCGATGGAGGTGAATACCAAAGTACCACTTGCAGGAGCCGACGGAATGCTGTATGCTCCGTTAATGTCGGTGGATGCGCCTGTAATTGTCCCCTGTATGAGTACATAGGCCCCAATGATTGGCTCTCCGTTCTTGTCTGTTACCTTCCCGGTAACGTTTACGTTCTGAGCCCAACCTGTTCCCATTGAGAGAACCAAGGCACACATAGCCACCAAAAGGTGACTTAGTTTTTTTGTAACGAACATAAGTGAAGTTTTAGGTAAGTAAATAAATTGTTAGGTAAGGTTTGTACTATTCATTATGAATAATTCAAAGGTTAAAGTTAGTTTTTTTTTGCTCAAATCACACCAATCTATGATAAGTTCACTTTATCAACAACGAAAACATGCTAAACTTCCGTTTAAGTAATAAATAAAAACGTAAATCCGAAATTGTCTGTGATATTTGTATTAATCCCTCTATTTTTACGTCATATTGAAATATTATTTACTTATATTTGTTTCACTAAAACCTAAAACGCCTCCCTTTTTTCGTTCCATTTTGTACCATTTAATTTCCAGACATATATTCCGGATTTTATCCGGTATGTAAGTTATTCCC
>JAQVSH010000135.1 GCA_028700615.1 Bacteroidales bacterium | reverse complement strand
ATATTGCCAGTATATTAGCAATTACGGATAATCGATTAAAACCAATATTGGTTGAACCTGATATTAACACTTATAATCTTGATATATCATTAATTGAACGCCACATTACAAAGCGGACAAAGGCTATTATGGTTGTCCATTTATATGGAAGGGTGTGCTGGAGTAATGAATTGGTTAGACTAGCTAATAAATACAATCTCAAAATTATCGAAGACAATGCGCAGGCTTTTGGTGCCGAATGGAATGGAATTAAGTCTGGGAATTTGGGTGATGCTGCCGGCTTTTCCTTTTACCCAGGTAAAAATTTGGGCGCATTGGGAGATGCAGGTGCAGTTGCAACCAATGATTCCCAATTGGCCATCACGGTTCGTGCTCTTGGTAATTATGGAAGTATTGAAAAATACGTTAATTCTTACAAAGGTCTAAATTCCCGTCTTGATGAAATACAAGCAGCAATTCTGGATGTTAAGTTGAAATATATAGATGCCGAAAATCAGAGTAGAAGGGAAATTGCCAAACGATATTTATCTGAGATAAAGAACCCAAATATAATTTTACCGCAAATGCCTGCAAACGAGAAGGAGCATGTTTGGCACATATTTGTAATTCGCACTAAACATAGAAACCAATTAAAACAATATTTAGCAGATAAGGGTGTCCAGACCCTTATACATTACCCCATTCCTCCACATAAGCAAAGAGCATATATGGAGTGGAATAATCTTTCATTTCTGGTTACGGAGCAAATTGCTGATGAGGAGCTGAGTCTCCCGATTGGGCCGAGTATTACGATGGTGGAGGTTGGGCAGGTAGTTAAATTGATAAATATGTTCTACTGAGATGCGCGGTTTGGGCAAGAACCTGGACTCGGTCATCCTGCGCTTTAACCAGTTGGACTGGACAGACCTGGAATTGCCGCAGGGTGTGGCCAAGCTTACCGGGAAATACGCCGGTTACCTGAGCGAAAACTACATGAAAAACCGCCAGGCTGTGGCCGTACGTGAGTTTGTGAGCGAAGGCGATACCCTGGTAGCCGTTTGTGCAGATGCCCTGGTGGAACTCCTGAAAAAACAGGAAGTGCAGGAACTGATAGACAACGAAGAAACAGGACTGCAAAACAATTACCAAGCCTACCTGCAACGGGTGGAAGCCCTGGGGCAATTGCCGCCACTGGAAAACGACCGGCACTACCTGGAATTGATCTCAGACCTGGAACAGGCAAAAAGCATCCGCGACAAATGCGTGAGCGGACTGCGCAGTCTTAAGCGGGCCCACCACAAACTCCTGACCCAACTGGAAAAACGTGAAAGGCTGGACTACTGGTACGAAGAACTAACGGAGCTCAATACCCTGGCTCTACAGCTGAGCCCACTGATTAAAGAACTGAAAAAATAACATGGAAGAACTTTCTTTAGCGGAAATACAGCAGGCGAATGAAAAAGTGGACCGTCAGCGGCTGGATCCTACGCTGGGGGTGAAAGAGCGCGGGTTGCTGGAACTGTCTGCACTGGCGTTGCGGGATGCCGAACGGCTGGCCATTGCCCGGCTGCAGAAACAGGTGTATAAAGACATGGAGTTGGTAACGGCCCGGTTGAACCAATTGTCCAAACGCATACGGAGCCGGGTTACCCGTATGAACAAAGTCCCTAAAGCCCTGGATGCCATAGAAACGGTGGTGAAAGAGGTGGTACAGATCCTGTTCATGGTGGGGAAGTGGTAGGGCAGAGGGAATAGCAAGCAGATTAATTGCATATATTTACAAGATATTACATATATAAGAAATTAATAAAAACGTTTTTCCTATGAAAATTTTTAGATCCATTGTAAGTACAGCGGTATTGCTTTTGGTGGCGATAGTGGCGTACGGGCAATTGAGCGACCAGCAGGTCATTGACGAGGTGCGCCGGTTGCAGGCTACAGGGGCATCACAGCAACAGATCCTTACAGAGCTGGCGGCCAAAGGCGTCACCCGGGAACAGGCCGAGCGGATCTATGCCGATTACCAGGCCGGGCAGGCTGCCCAGACAGGAACCACCATGAGTACGGAAAGCCGTACCAGGGATGCCTCGTATGAAGGTCCGGATGAAGTGGTTGTGATACAGGAAACACCTTCGCGCGGGCCCGGGACAGTATTCGGACGCGATTTGTTTTCTTCCAAGAACCTGACGTTCCAGCCGTCTTTGAACATGCCCACCCCTGAAAATTACCAGCTGGGGGCCGGTGACGAACTGATCATAGATATCTGGGGCAACAGCGAACTGACCGTGCGCCAGACCATCAGCCCGGAAGGAACCATCAACGTGCCCAATATCGGGCCCATATACCTGAACGGACTGGACATAAAGGAGGCCTCGGCAAAGATAAAAAATGCTTTCAGCCGCATATACTCCGATTTGCGCTCGTCCCACCCGCGGACCTTCATCAGGACATCGGTGGGGAACATCCGGAGCATCAAGGTCAACATCATGGGCGAGGTGGTCTTGCCGGGCACCTACACCCTCAGTTCCTTTGCCTCGGTATTTCATGCCCTGTATTCTGCAGGTGGGGTGAATAACATTGGGAGTTTGCGCAACGTGAAGGTGTACCGCGGCGGGAAACTGGAAAAGCAGGTAGACGTGTACGATTACCTGCTGCACGGGGACAACAGTGGGGATATCATACTCAGGGAAAACGACATTGTAAAAGTAGAACCCTACACCAAACGGGTGCAAATAAACGGGCAGGTAAAACGTCCCATGACCTATGAAATGAAGCCGGAAGAAACACTTTTACAGCTTATTACGTATGCAGGCGGATTTCAAAGCGACGCCTACAAAAAGAACGTACAATTAACGCGCTTGGGTACGACCGAACGCAAAGTCTTTACCGTGGAAATGACCCAATACGAAAGCTTTCAGATGCAAGACGGGGACGTGGTGAGTGTGGGCAGCATCCTGGACCGGTACGAAAACCGCGTACAAATTTCAGGGGCTGTCTTCCGCCCGGGCAATTACGCTTTGGATGCACACATGCAAACCCTAAAAGACCTAATAAAAATAGCCGAGGGACCACGGGAGGACGCCTTCCTGGGACGGGCTATTTTGAACCGCCAGAATCCCGACCTGTCCCGCACCGTAGAGTCTGTGGACCTGGGCCGGTTGCTGGCCGGGGAAATCCCCGACATAGTCCTGAAACGGAACGACCGCCTGTACGTCATGTCTGAAGATGCCTTGCGGCAGGATTATACCGTGACACTGGAAGGAGAGGTCATGAATCCCGGAACGTACCCTTATGCCCTGAACATGAGCATAGAAGATCTGATCATCACCGGGGGCGGGCTGCGGGAATCGGCTTCGCTCATGAAAGTGGACGTGGCCCGGCGCACTAGGGATCCCCTGGCCATGGAAGAAACCCCGGAAATGAGTCATATTTATACCTTTTCCATTGAAAACGGGCTGATCATTCAAGGGGACAAGGATTTTATCCTGGAACCTTATGATATAGTTTCCGTACGGCGCTCACCCGGGTATGAAGCCCAACGCCGTGTAGTAATTCGGGGTGAAGTTACTTTTCCGGGGAATTACTCTCTTACAAGTAAAGACGAAACATTGTCCTCGTTTATCAGACGGGCAGGGGGACTTACTCCTACTGCTTTTGCCAAAGGGGCAAAAATGACTCGTGTACGCACCGGTGATGAACGAGAACAGAGTACTACTACTATGGATCTTGCAACACTACACCAGAGAGATTCCATTCCTATAGCAAGTTTATCCCTGGGAGCTACATATACAGTAGGTATTGACCTTATCAGTGCTTTGCAGGAACCCGGATGCGATTGCGACCTGGTACTGCGGGACGGGGATGTAATTACCATTCCTACCATGGATAATGTGGTCAAGATATCCGGAGCCGTAATGTATCCCAATGCAGTGACATACAAAAAAGGCATGTCTGTTGCTGATTACATAAAAAATGCAGGCGGATATGCTTTCCGCGCCCGCCGTAACCGTGTGTTTGTGATTTATATGAACAACACCATATCAAAAGGACGTGGATCCAAAATTGAGCCCGGTTGTGAGATCATTGTTCCCATGAAACCGGAAAGGCGAGGGGCTGATTGGGGTGATATCGTTGGTGTGACTACCTCTGTTTTGTCTGTAATCTCACTCACCGTGGCCACCTTGTTGAATGTCACCCGTATTAGCCAGTAAAGAAAACAAGCATGGAAGAAAATAAAAAGAACCCACAACCCGTGGAAGAAGACACCATTGACCTGGTTGAAATCCTGCAGAAACTCTGGGTCAAACGCAAATTGATTTTGATCATTACCGGGGCTTTTATGGCCCTGGGACTGTTGGTGGCATTGCTAACCCCCAACCAATATACAGCCAGTTGTACCTTGGTACCTCAGACCACCGAAAAACGAGCCGGCGGAAGCCTGAGCGGCCTGGCAGCCATGGCCGGCATCAGCCTGGGTGACATTGGCTCTGGCGAGGTACTTTCACCCAATGTCTATCCCAACATCATCAAAAATGTATCCTTTCAGAAAGAATTGCTTCATGCCCAATATACGTTTGAAGGTATTCCGCAACCCATTTCCTATTACGAATACGCCACCGACAAGCAATACCGGAAGTTCAACCTACTGGGGGCCATCAAGAAATACACCATCGGGTTGCCGGGGGTTATTATTGGGGCTATAAGGGGAGAACCGGAAGAGAGTGAAGGTTCAGCTGTTGGAGATACCATTCCCAGGTTGACCCATAAGGAGCAAAAAGTGTTGAAGAATTTGGATGAAGTTTTTTTAATAGAAATGTACGACAAAAAAGGGTATGTGCAATTATCCACAACGTTGGGAGACCCCCTCCTGGCAGCCCAAATCACCTTTAAAGCCCAACAGTTGCTCCAACAATACCTGACGGAATTCAAATTGCAAAAGGTCCGCGCCAACCTGGAATATGTGGAAGCCAATTTTCAGGAAGCCAGGCAAAACTTTGAAACTAAGCAGGAAGAACTGGCCCGTTTCCGCGATGCCAACATCAACCTGACCTCCGCCATGGCTCGTACCCGGGAAGAAAAACTTCAGTCGGAATACACCCTCCTGCTTGGCGTATACACTGAACTGGCCAAACAAAAAGAACAAGCCAAAATAGCCGTAACAGAAACCACCCCCATTTTAACAGTAATTGAACCGGTTGTCGTGCCGGTAGAAAAATCAAAACCTTATCGCGCTCAGATGCTAATTATCTATACCTTTTTGGGATTGATTGTTGGTGTGGGATGGGTGTTAGCTTGGCCGTATGTTAAGGATACATACAAAAAAGTACGGGACGATAATGAAGCTTAGTGAATTAGAAGATATTATAAAACACAGCCACTAGTGTCCCGTTAAGATTCGCTGAAACTGAATAAGTTAGGAAAATCATCCACGGGAGTTGAAATTTGATATTTGTTAAACAATTGATTTACAAGGATTTTCTCACTTTTCGATGAATGAAGCCGAGTTTACTGAAATGGTTAAGGCAGTTAGAGAAGCAGAAAAATCATTGGGTAAGGTTGATTATTCATTGACAGAAAAACAAAAAAATAGTAGAGCATTTAGCAGATCTCTCTATGAGATCGGAAGAGCACAC
>JAQVSH010000134.1 GCA_028700615.1 Bacteroidales bacterium | reverse complement strand
CCGGGTGATCCGGCCCCTGATGTATAAGGAAATCGGGAATGATTTGTCTGCCCTGTACAACGTGATAGGTCGGAAAAATGCTACCGTCATTCATTTTCTTCAGAAGAACGGGATTGAGGCTTCGGAAATTGCTGTTTCTGCTCCGGAAATTATTGACATGGAGGCTGAACGTTATACTGACAATAAGTCTCTTTACCGGTATAATGTTACTTCTGTACTGACTGTAACGTCTGATAAAGTCGAAAAAATCAGAAAATTAATGTCAGAGCAAACCGACCTGTTGAAGGAGGGGATTGCCGTGACAGCCGGAGATTACCGGTATACGGTACAATATTTGTTTACACGGCTCAACGACATTAAGCCTCAGATGATTGAAGAGGCTACCCGAAATGCCCGGGCTTCGGCTGAAAAATTTGCCAGGGACTCCGAAAGCAAACTGGGTAAAATAAGAACAGCTACCCAGGGGCAGTTTTCTATTAACGATAGGGATGCCAATACACCCTATATCAAAACGATCAGGGTGGTGACAACCATTGAGTATTTCCTGAAAGATTAGAACCTTTCTATTCTCTGAAATAAATTCTTTTTACCCTGGGCGAAATGCCGGTGAGCACTTCGTAGGCAATGGTGCCCAGTTGATCAGCCATGGCGGTGACCGGGTATTCCGGGCCAAAGAACAATACAGGATCTCCTTCGGATGCCGGGATTCCGGTTAGGTCGATCATGCACATATCCATACAGATGTTCCCGATGATCGGAGCATAACGGTCATGGATCATGACTCTCCCTATGCCGTTTCCCAGACTTCTGCGTAAACCGTCTGCATATCCTATGGGAACTGTTCCAATGGTCTGATCTTTTATGGCCATATGTTTCCTTCCGTAACCGACACTTTCTCCTGCCCTGATGTTTTTAATCTGCAGAATAATACTTTTAAGGGAACTGACCTGCTGTAAAGCGGGAGATCCGACCGCACTGATTCCGTAAAGCCCTATTCCCAGGCGGACCATATCAAACTGGTATTCGGGAAAACGTTCGATGCCGGCTGAATTAAGGATATGGCGAAGGGTATTTGCATCCCCTGCGGTTTTTATAATCTGTTCGCTCATCCGGGCAAAGGCATTCAGCTGGCTCAGAGTAAAACTATCAAAATCAGGATCGTCCGCAGCGGCCAGATGGGAGAATACCGAGGCTACCCTGAGATATTCCCGATGCTGAAGCAGAGATTCAGTTAAGGAATTCAATTCTTCTTCGACAAATCCCAGCCGGTGCATGCCGGTATCTATTTTCAGATGGATGGGATAGTGGTTGAGACCTTGATTTTTTACGGCTGCCGAAAAACGCAGGAGCGGAGCAAAATGATAAATTTCAGGTTCCAGTTGGTATTTAATAATCGTCGGATAAGAAGAGGGTTCGGGATTCATCACGATGATCGGTATGCGGATCCCTTTTTCTCTCAGGGTTTTTCCTTCATCAGAAAAAGCAACTGCAAGATAATCAATTCGATGATGTTCCAGTAGATTGGCGATTTCAAAAGAGCCGCTTCCGTATGAAAAGGCTTTGACCATCGTGACCATCTTAGTGTTTTGATGCAGCAGCGACCGGAAATAGCTCAGATTTCTGGAAAATGCATCCAGATTGATTTCCAGTACTGTTTGGTGGGCCTTGTCTTCCAGCAGGCTTACAATTCTTTCAAAGCGAAAATCTCTCGATCCTTTGATTAAGATGGCTTCATCGTGAAATTCAGGGATATGCGCCAGAAAGGTTTCTGTATCCGGGAAAAAACTTTTTTGAGGTGTTGCAAAAACGGAGGCATGGTGGCTGATTTCAGGTCCGATGCCTATGAGGCGGTTAATCCGGTGTTCCCGGAGCATACGGTCTACCTCAACGTAAAGGGCTGTGGGTTTCCTTGTGGTCTGAAGGATATCCGATAAAATCAGGGTTTTGGCAGAGTTTTGATGTTGCCCTGATAACATGTTCAGGGCAATGGTGAGGGATCCGAGATCGGAATTATAGGTGTCGTTAATCAGGGTGCAATGTTCAATGCCCTGTTTCTGTTCCAGCCTCATGGCAACGGGAGACAGTTGGACTAATCTCCGGGCAATTTCCTCTCCCTGATAACCCAGATAACAAAGCAGGGCTACGGTATGGCAGGCGTTTTCTATAGAAGCATCATCCCCGAATGGCAGGATGGCATTGAAAACTGTATCCTGAAAATAAAAGGCTATCCGCGTATTCCCGTTTGCTCTTTCTAAAATCTTTACCTTCAGATCCGCACCCGAATCTTCCCTCAGTGTCCAGGTGAAAGTTTTCACTCCCAGGTTTCGGATGGCTTTGCCGATTATTTTCTGATCCCGGCAATAAATAACCAGTTCACAGTCAGCAAAAAGCCATGCTTTTTCAACTGCTTTCTGTTCCAGAGAAAGAAAATTGGTCTGGTGTGCATCTCCCAGGTGGGTAAATATTCCGAGGGTCGGCTCAATGATAGATTTTAATTTCTTCATTTCTCCCGTTTGGGAAACTCCTGCTTCAAAAATGGCAAGGGTATGCTCTTTCTGCATTTGCATGACTGAAAGAGGGACGCCAACCTGGGAATTGTAACTTCTCGGACTTCTGACCACGTTATAATCATTCCGCAGTAATTGGAAAATCCACTCTTTTACGACGGTTTTTCCATTGCTTCCGGTAATGCCAATGACAGGGACCGGGAATTTCCGGCGGTGTGCAGCGGCCAGTTTTTGTAATGATTCCAGGGAGTCTTCTGTTTGTATAAAGGCGGCTCCGGGATATTTTGAGGTGTCAATCGGCTCATCCGTTACAAAACAGCGGACTCCGGCCTGATATGCCTCGTCAATATATTTGTGTCCGTCATGGTTCTTTCCCTTTAAGGCAAAGAACAGGGTGTCCGGAGGATTGGACAGGGTTCGGGTGTCAATCGATATTTGATGATATTGAAGCGCTTGTTCTCCTATAAGTTTTCCCCGGAGAACAGCGGCTGTTTCAGTCATGTTTTGCATACTTTCCGGACTCTCTGTCCGCTTGTGTTTTTCCTTTTCAGGGGAAGGTTCGTTGATCAATTTTAATAACTTTGTACCGTAGAGACAATGTTATTCTTTTACTCTGACAAAAATAGTCCATTTATAAGCGAAATTTCATTATTTTTCGAAGTAATGATTTTTTTCAGAAGAGATCGAAATGAAGGAAGAATATTCTTTTCAAAAATTTATTGCAGAACTGGAGAGTCTCCGGCAATTTGTATTGAGGCTGGAGGCCGATCAACCACAGCCTTCTGTGGTTAAAGGGGTCCTGTTACACCGGGTAGAAAAACTTTACGAACAATTGCTTTTAGCCGAAGAAACGGTAGTTTCATCTGAGAAAACAGCGGCTCCGGAGATTAAGCCGGAACCGAAGAGCACATCAGATCCCGTGGCTGAGATACAGCCGAAGCCTTTTAAGACGCCACAACCGGAACCCGAACCAAAGGCAGAGGTGAAACCGCAGGCGGGACGCCTTTACGCGGAAACTTCCCTGAATTCGCTGTTGGCTCCTCCTTTGTCGGATATCAGCTCGGCCATCGGACTTAACGACCGGTTTCTTTTTACCCGTGAGTTGTTTGGCAGTAATCCCAAATTGTTTTTTGAGACGATTCAGGAAATTAACCGGGCCGGAAGTTTGGATTCAGCGTTGAATTATCTTCAGGAAAAATTTTCCTGGGATCCCGAATCCGAAGCGGTCGCAGCTTTTCTTTTATTAGTGCGCCGGAGATATTCGTAGCTTATGATTTATCCCGATTCTTTTGAACAAAAAACCGGTTTTGTCGCGATCAGGCAATGGATCGCCGAACTCTGTACCTGCGATCCGGGGGTACAGAAAGTAAATGCCATGAATTTTTCTGCCGATGAGGAAGTTATTCTGCACAGAGTCGGCCTGACAGAAGAGTTCCGGCAGATCCTGCTTATGGAAAGTTCTTTTCCTGCGCTGGATTACAAGGATCTTACCGGTTTTTTGAAACGTATCCGTATTGAAGGAACCTGGATTGATACCGAAGAGCTGGCTGCATTCCGGTTTACTCTGGAAACCTTAAGGCTGGTATTGGGCTTTTTATCTCATAAGGACGAGAATTCCTATCCTTTACTCAGATCGCTTGCGGAAGATGTAAAATATTATCCTTTTTTATTACAACGCATAGATGCTGTTCTGGACAAATTTGGCCGGATCAAAGACAATGCTTCTCCTGCGCTTGCATCCATCCGTCGTGAGCAATACGAAAAGTCTTCGGCGGTTTCCAGAGTGATGCAGAAGGTTCTGAAACAGGCTCAGGCAGAGGGGTGGGTTGAGTCGGATGCATCTCCTGCTGTTCGGGATGGCCGTACTGTGATCCCGGTTACTTCGGCTTTTAAAAGAAAAGTTCAGGGCATTGTTCACGATGAGTCTTCTACCGGGAAAACCTCTTATATAGAGCCGGCCGAAGTGGTTGAAACCAATAATCAGATCAGAGAACTGGAATTGGCTGAACGGCGTGAGATTATCAAAATTCTCACCCAGCTTACCGATGAGTTCAGACCTTATCTTCCGGATATTCTCAATTCTTGTGATTTCCTGGGATCTCTTGATTTTATCAGAGCAAAGGCTTTGCTGGCGCTGAAAATGAATGCGGTTAAACCGATTTGTTTTAACCGGTCTTCCATGCGGTGGGTCAAGGCGGTTCATCCTCTGATGTTTCTTGCCCACAGCCGTGAAGGTAAAGAGGTTGTCCCTCTCGATATTAACCTGGATGAGCGCCAGCGGATTATTTTGATTTCCGGTCCCAATGCCGGAGGCAAGTCGGTTTGTTTGAAAACACTGGGTTTGCTTCAATATATGTTTCAGTGCGGCATGCTCGTGCCGATGAGTGAAAATTCGGAAATGGGTATTTTTCATCAGATATTTATGGATATCGGAGATGAACAGTCGATTGAGAATGATCTGAGTACTTATAGTTCGCATTTGATGAATATGAAATATTTTCTTCGCAATGCGGATGACCGGACCCTGATTCTGATTGATGAATTCGGAACCGGGACCGAGCCTGCCCTGGGAGGGGCTATCGCCGAGTCGGTGCTGGATCATCTGAATCATAAATCTGTTTACGGGGTAGTTACGACCCATTATACCAACCTGAAACATTTTGCTTCTTCGGCAGAAGGCATTGTCAACGGCGCTATGCTTTATGATACCCGCCGGATGCAACCCCTGTTCCGGCTTGAAATCGGGATGCCGGGGAGTTCATTTGCTTTTGAGATTGCCAGAAATATCGGGCTCCCTGAGGAGATCCTCACACAGGCTTCCGAACGGATCGGGAAAGATCATATAGATTTTGATAAACACCTTCGTGAGATTGTCAGAGACAAGAGATATTGGGAATCCAAAAGGGAAAAAATCCATCAGTCAGAGAAAAAATTGGAGGCTGAGCTGGCGAAACATACGCTGGAACTGGACCGCCTTGAGAAGGACCGTAAGATGATTCTTGAGCAGACCAGGGCCGAAGCCCGGGAATTGCTTTCCGGGGTGAACCGGCAGATTGAAGCCACGATTCGTGAAATCCGCGAGTCTCAGGCTGAGAAGGAGAAGACGAGGGAG
>JAQVSH010000133.1 GCA_028700615.1 Bacteroidales bacterium | reverse complement strand
AGATAAACATTGAGTCTGATAATGCTGAGTATTATGATGTTGTCAAATATGATTTAAAATGAATACATTTCCCCGGACTGTTTTTCTCACCATCGTATTTTTCGCAGGTCTGACCAATTCAGCGCTTTCACAGATTACTCCGCAAGTTCTGCCGGCTTCTTGGGCCGAGAAGATCTATCTCCAACCGGACAAAAAAATCTATACCAACGATCAAACCATCTGGTTTAAGGCCATCGTGACCAACGCCATTAACCATGCTCCCTCTACCCTGAGCCAGGTGCTGCACGTGGATTTAATCGGTCCGGATGAAAAAGTCCTTGATTCAAAATTGATTAAACTGGACGATGGGATCGGAAGCGGAGACTTTGACCTGCTAAAAACCTACCCGGAAGGAACTTATCTTCTCCGGGCCTATACCCAATGGAACCGTAACTTTGGCTCGGACTTCTTTTTCTCCTCTTATCTCCGGGTCTATGACACTTCCGGGAAACCAAAAGCCGATCCTTTCCGCGAGATTACCCTGAAAGAAGACAAAAACCACCAACTCAGCCTCCATGCCGCTCTTGACCCTCTGGCCATCGATAGTCTTCACAACAAAGATCTTACCCTGATCCTTACCTTCGATGATCACAAAGACACGCTGAGCCTTGAAGAAAACAAAAAGAATCAGCACCTCATCGATTATCCCCTCCCTGAAAAAAATCAGTTCGTTACTTTACAGATTCAAACCGATCACCAGATCAGTGCCTCCAAAACCATTGTTGCGGATGAGGATTACCTCGATCTTCAGTTCTTTCCCGAAAGCGGAGAATTGGTCCACGGCCTGCAGAGCCGGATCGGGTTTAAAGCCCTCGATTATTCCGGCAAAGGAAAACTTGTGGAAGGAGACATCGTGAACGAAGAGGGTGAGCTGATTACTCTTTTTCGTAGCAATTCCCTGGGTATGGGTAGTTTTGTCCTGCCCAATGCCGACAGCACCCGCTCCTATTTTGCACGACTCAAGTCTCAGTCCCAGGAAGATTTAGCCATCCTGTATTCTTTGCCCAAAGTGGCTTCGCTGGGAAATGTATTGTCTGTCACAAAAAAAGAAACTTCTATCCAAATAAAAGCCGCTTCCAATTATCTTCTGCATGACAGTATCTCTCTATTGGTCTCCTGCCGCGGAGAAACCTATTATCACATCAAAGAACCTTTAAAAAAAGGTACTCTGACCGTTTCTCTTCCCGCCAGTGAGTTCCCCGAAGGAATCATGGACATCACCCTGACCGATGCCCGACAGCAACCTCTCGCGGAAAGGCTTTTCTTTAATGTCAGGCCCGAAAGCCGATTAAACCTCTCCCTCTCTTCCGATAAAGATTCATACCTGCAACGGGATCTGACCAGACTCAACATTGAAGCCACCAACCACAAAGGTCTTCCCGTACCTGCCAATCTCTCCGTATTGGTATTGAACAAACAACAGCTGGGGCAGATTCAGGATACTCGCGAAAATATCCTTTCTTATTTTCTGTTAAGTTCAGAATTGAAAGGGTCCATTGAAAATCCCGGGTTTTACTTCCATTCTGATCAGAACAGCTACCCGGATCTGGATGCCCTGATGCTCACTCAGGGTTGGCGCAGGTATCATTATGCCAAACCATCCGATACCATCTGTTACCAACCTGAAACCAATCTCTCTGTGTCAGGACGCGTAAGCGGATTGTTATTCAGTCACAAGAGAAAAAAGGCAGGGTTGACCCTCATGACCTTTGGAAAGAAGCCGGCGGTTTATGTGCAAAACACCGACAGTCTGGGTGGATTTGATTTTTCTATAGACGATGAATTTGGCAAAAATCTTAATATCCTAATCCAAAGCACCGGAAGATCGGGAAGAAAAAAAGATTACAATATTACCATGAATCCTACAAAAGCTCCGGAAGTTGTATTTAACCAGGTAAAATCCATTGAAAAAGCCGATAGTGTGATCCGTTTTATTGTAGAAAAAAACATCTCCCGGAAAAATGCCGAGGAATCTTTCCTACTTTCTGAAGGGAGCATTCTGCTGGAGGAAGTCACTGTAAAGGGATACAAAATGACCCCCGAAAGAAAAAAAGTTGCCGAACGATATGGAAACCCCAAGCTGGTCATTGATGGAAATGACATTCTGGCTAAAGAAGAAAAATGGTCCTTTGGATTATACAGTGTCCTGATGTACAACTTCCCGCAGATAAAAATTCAACGATCAATGAACGGTATTTTACATCCGGTGGTGAGAGAGGGTCAGGACATCATCACGCTGGTTGTTATTGACGGTATTCCCGTTCAAATTCATGATTATCCTCTGATTCCAAACATCCCACCCAGTGAGGTGATGAGTTTTGAGGCGATTGAGAATGTAAAAGATGCTTTAAATATCCTCGTTGAAGTATCGCCTAGAATTGATGTCAAAGAATTGAAAGGATTTGAAGTAGATATTGTTGCAATATATACTAAGGATGGAAAAGGTCTCTTCGGCGCCGGAAGATCAGAAGGCATCATGAAAACTGCAATTCCCGTATTTTCTACACCCCGTGAATTCTATACCCCAAAATATCAAGACCTTCAACCCAAAGACTGGAAGGTTCCTGATTTGCGGGCTCTGGTCTATTGGAATCCCACCCTTACAACGGATAGTTTAGGTAAAATTTCCACCGATTTTTACAATGCCGATAACGCCGGAGATATGCAGGTCATCGTGGAAGCCATCTCCGAAAACGGAGACATCGGCTATCAGGATATGTTCTATGATGTAAAGAAAAGATAAGCGGTGTGACAAGTACTGCGCCTCTGTTTTGTTTTTATAAAATAACATGCTATTTTTACTCGGAAGAAATACTTTTTGCCTTCGGGTTATTCATGGTTTCCAGTAACTCTTAAAAAACAATATGAGCAGACCCATTTTCTTTTTTTCGTGCGTATGGATGCTGGTTTCGTGCCAGCATCATGAGATTCAAAATGAGCCGCATGAGCAGATTCAACTGTCTCTTAAGACAGAGTATTTTGATCATTATTCTGATTTTCAGAATAATCTGGAACGGGTCGAGCAGATCATTATTCACGATGAAGAGTCTGCTGCAAAGCTGAGCCAGATTGACAAAATTGAGATCCACAACGATCTCATTTACATGATGGACGAGTCTATAGGAAGAATATCGGTGTTTAACCGGCAGGGACGTTTCGTAAGAAATATTGGAAGCCGGGGTAACGGGCCGGGAGAATTTGCGAGCGTTTCGGATTTTTGTTTCGGATCAGATTGTATCTATGTTTTCGATGGGGTAGCGCGGAAAGTCTTGACCTACGATCTGGAAGGCAAGCACTTGGAGACTCAGCCGGTGCCCTTCAGCGGCGAAATTTTTATGAAATTGCCTCACGATGAATGGTTATGGGGATTGGCTCCGTACAATGAACAAAAATACAAGCAGCAGGAGTTGATTAAAATCAATGGTCAGAATGATTTGTTAGAATCTTATGCCACCTACACTATAGAGGATAATAATTTTGTGCTCCCCCACGTTTTTACTTCCGGCGGGAAAAGCATTGTATACCACAGGCCCATCCAAAGCGATCTCCGGGTTCTGACCCCGGAAGGTGAGGTGTCGAAACGGATCACATTGGATTTTGGACCGTTGAATGTAAAAGAAGAAGACAAAAAAGATCTTGCAAAGTTCTTCAGAGACTCCGGAACCTCCTCATACGCCTACATCGCGATGACACCTCTGGTTACAGAAAAATACATTATGGGGATGCTTTCCACACACGAGGGGCATGTTACTTTTATCATTGACCGGGGAAATCAAAACATTTACCTGAATGCCTTGAAAGATTATGATCCTATGGCCTTGAATTTTCCGGTAGCCCTCTGTGGGGAACAACTTGTTCTGTCGTATATGAATGCGGATGTTTACGAAAAATATGCCGAAAGTGCATTAAGCCCCGAAATCAAGGATCACCTCGGGAAAGGAGGTACGGTTCTCAATCTGTATCATTTAAAGTAAAAAGGATATCTTCAACAGGTAGAAACTTAAAATAGATGAAGCCAAAACCTGGAATAAACCTGTCGATTTTGTCTTTATTCTCCAGCCCAAAGATGAATCAGCGTTGATCTCTCTTATAAAATTCAATAAATTGAGTCTTGCCGTATTCTATGACAAAAACACAGATTTTATCAGACAGAACCGGCTATCTTCAAATCCACTCTATCAAACCTTCCTGATCAATTCCGAAAATAAAATAGTTCTCGTGGGAAATCCCGTTTCAAATTCTGCTTTATGGAATCTCTACAAAGAAACTATTCAAAGTCAAAAATAAAATGAAAGCGCAATTCTTAACTCTTGATTACAATAAATAGGAATCATCGCTGGGCGCTACGCGCCGCTCAGATTCCTATTTATTAGCATACGTTTTAATTTGTTTGATCCAAAATGTCTTTCATTAATTTATCAGTCAAATTTCTTGAATTATGCCAGTGTTTTGGGTAATCATTCAATCCTTTATTTGAATATAATTTAGCCTTCTCAATATCCTCTAACTTATAGTATATCAGAGCCGCTAGAAAACAGTTAAAATAATATTCATGATTTTTAAGGGACAGTTCTATCTCTATTTTTGCTTTATCTAGATTTTTTTCAGAATAGCAAAAGTCTTTCAAGCTATGAATACTATCATTTTTATAGTTAACACCAGATGGAACATCCATTAAAACATATGCATTCAAACAGTGTGAAAGCATCTTATATGTTGATTTATTTTTGGGGTACATCCTATTATTAAACTTAATTCCAAATAAGAATGGAGTTTTTATTTCCCCATCATTTACTGACTTTGCATATTTGAGTATTTTTTGAGGGTTTTTAGGGGCTGAATTAATGTAAGCTAACTCTCCTTTTTTATTAAAAAAGAAATAATTAGGGAAAATAAAATAATTACATAATACTGTTTCCAATTCATCTTCTATCAGGTTTAAAGCAATTCTGGAATCACTGTTGGCCCATTCCTTAAGGTTATTTGTTGTTGAGTCTCCATAACCAATACTCACAAAATACTTATTCATAAATTCTCCGCACGCTTTGTCTCTACTTAATTCAACGAATGATCTCATTGAGTATCCACAATGAGTTGTACCAAATGTTACAAATAAGTTTTTATTTTCTTCCTTGGCTAATTTAACACCTTCCCTTATAGAGAAATTCTTAAAATCTATCCCTTGGCTATATGTACCCATTTGTAAGCTTAAGAAGCATAGTAATGTGATTATTCCTGTTTTCATATTTTCTTAAATCTTGATGATTATTAAGTTCATTTAATATTGATAAACTCCTCGAACATCTCCGAATAGGTATGATCCGGCAAAATCTATTTTGGCCCCGTCTGTAATTTACTAATAGTTCAGCGCAGGCTGAAAATACATAGGATTGACAGAAGTAATCAGCCACTTGATCTTATTTTATATATCACTCAAAAATAGGAATTGCCATTATATAAAACAAGATTCTCCGGAGAAAAACCACTGTGCCTGGGTTCAGTCCACGTATGCCCAATGTTTTGAATTCGAAGGCATCAGGCAAAAGGATTTGTTCGCGGAGGGGCAAAACAGCGAAACGAAGCTCCTGAGCTTAGAAAACGAGAGCTGTTCGACAATGTTAGGCAGTGCGTAGCACTGACTAA
>JAQVSH010000132.1 GCA_028700615.1 Bacteroidales bacterium | reverse complement strand
CGGGAGGGAAAACACAGGCAGCATCGTAAAAGAATACCTTATAGGCGTCACCAAAAGAAGGGACGTGATTTTTTACCAGATAGATACCCAGGGACGCTGCAGGACTGGGAAGATCATGAAATATGATAGCAAGACAGGGCACCGTATCAAGGATGAAGGAACCGGTGGGCGAATTACCTGGGTCCACTCCGTTTTGAAACAGTCCAGGGATCCCGGGCTGCGGTTGCCGGAGGATTGGGAGTTGACCCAGTGCCTGTTTGGGGAGCATTTGTTGAGGCAATACCCGCGCAAGAATGTGGCCCTGGTGGAAAGCGAAAAGACCGCGGTGATTTGCAGTTCTTTCTGGCCGGAATATATCTGGCTAGCCACCGGGGGGAAGTCTCAGCTCAATGACCGGTTGCAAGTTTTGAGGGGGCGCAAGGTGGTGGCTTTTCCGGATGTGGACGGTTTTTCTGAATGGAAAGAGAAATTGTCCCAGGTCAGGGGGCTGGACATTACGGTGTCGGATGTACTGGAGAAAGAGGCGTCTTTTGAGGACAGGGCGAAACATGTGGATATTGCGGACCTGCTGATACGGCAGCACAGGAAGGAACATATTGCCATTACCCCGGTGGAGAGGTATGAGGATCCCAGGATGCATCCCACTTTTTTGAAGCTGAAGGGGTTGGTGGGTGGGTACGATATGGATTTGTTGGCGGGTGTGGACAATATCAAGGAGCTGGAAGATGTGGGCTATTTGGAGGAGCTGGCGCTGCTGGTTAATGAGCTGGATTTGGAGGTGGAGGGGGTGAAGAAGGTTTAGTCCTTGAGGCAGCGGACGGGAATTTTTATCCTGACTTTTTGTAAAAAAGGCCCCGGACCAGGGGGGGTGATCCGGGGGTGTGTTTGAAGGGGAGATTGAACTAATAAGACTAGATATACTATTAATAGCCTACTATATTATAATCCTTCCAGCCATCAGTTGCTTTGTATGTATCAACTGCAGATGTTGGCACTTCTACAGTCGCTCCAGCTGTTAGCATTTTCTCAGAATATGAAAGGGGTGTGGTATGCGGGAATCGGAAAGCATCTACTTTAGAACAAGAATCAAAACCTTTTTTTCCTATATAATTGAGGCTTATAGGGAAAATAACATTTCCAGAAATGTTGGAGCAACCGTGAAATGCTAATTCTTCAATTGATTCCAAGTTATTACCAATAACTAATCCAGTAAAGCCACATCTTGTAAAGGCCCAGCTCTCAATTTTTTTCAATCCATCAGGAAGATTTAAAGAACCAGTAAAACCATTACAATCATAAAAAGTATGTTGAGAAATCACAGTTAATCCGTCAGGTAGGTTTAAAGAGCCAGTAAATCCCCGACAATTAAAAAAGGCACATGCTCCAATCATTGTTAACCCGGCAGGCAGTCTCAATTCACCAGTAAAACCACATTCACAAAATGCATATTGTTCAATTTTAGTGACTCCATCCGGTATATATAAGGAACCAGTAAAGCCCCTACATCCAGAAAAGGCAGATTCTCCAATCATTGTCAAACTGCCAGGAAGACTCAATTCTCCAGTAAAACCACATTGACAAAATGCAGATTCTCCAATCATTGTCAATCCGTCAGGAAGAATTAAGGAGCCATTAAATCCTCTACAATTTAGAAACGCAGCAAACGCAATTGTTAACACTCCTTCAGGAATAGTCAGTGAACCAGTAAGGCCTGTACATTCATTAAAGGTACCTTCATTAATCATTGTCAATCCTGTGGGAAGGTTCAGTTCTCCATTCAAACCAGTACAATATCCAAATGCCTCCCTACCAATCGTAGTCAATCCTTCAGGGAGAATTAAAGAACCGGTGAAACCTTTACACCCCCAAAAAGCATATGCCCCAATCGTTGTCAATCCGTCAGGAAAATTCACACCAGTAAAGCCAGTACATTCAAAAAATGCACTATGTTCGATTGAGGTCAATCCTTCAGGGAGATGTAAAGTGCCAGTCAAACCAGTACAATATCCAAATGCCCCTTTTCCAATTGTTTTAATACTCAATGGAAGAATTATATTTCTAATGGTTTTATTTATAGGGTAGAACGGTACGGCGCCCGTAAAAGTTGAACCAAATGCTATATTAGGTATTTTATCATCTTCACATATAACATCTTTCAAATCTAAGTACAACAGTTTAGGCATATGCAATTTCATCACTTCAAAATCCACCCAGTTGATCTCTCCTTTTATTATCATTGTGGTGATAGTGTCTTTTTGGGTTTGGTTAAGAATTGTGCCTAAAGTACCCATCTTCGTTACCCGGTATACTCCTGGTTCATTACCATCTTGCTTGACTATAAGTGTATCTTGAAGGTCGTTTGCTTTGTTCTTAACATACAATTCTGTAGAACGTGGTGTATCACTATCATTTGCAGTTATGTTTAACAACAATGTTTCCGTTCTCAATGCTTTTGTGCCGGTATAAGAAACCCAGTTATTGGCAGCTTCGGGAATTATCACCTCAAAGTCCACGTTAGTCTTCATTTCTACCTCCAATGTGTGACTTTCGCTAGACAGTTCAAAACTCTTATGGGATAGTATGATAACATCTTCCTGCGATTGGTAAATCTTAATGGTACTTGATAATGTTCCGTTCTTTTGCTTGATGGTTATAGTACCTTCTCTATTATCATATGTTTCGTTTTTTCCTACTCCGAAAGAGAGTGTGGCAGTAGATAAACCCTTTGTAGTGATTTCTGTAATCCAGTCATCAGATATGATCACATCATATTCAACGTTTGCTTGAATCTCCACTTCAATAGTAGTTGCTTCATAAGATAGGTCAAACTCAGACGGGGTAACCAAAAGTCCCAAATTTGATTGCTGGTAGACAGTAAGTGTATCTTGAAGTTTTGTTGCCGTGTTCTTAACATACAATTCTGTGGAACGCGCTTCGTAAGTTTCGTTTTCTGCTATACTAAAGAGCAAAGTCCAAGTCCTTAAAGCTTTTGTGCCGGTATAAGAAACCCAGTCTTTGGCAACAGCGGGTATAATGACTTCTATCTCTACGTTAGTATTTAATTCTACTTCCAATACCTGACTTTCCCATGATATTTCAACATTATTGCTAGAAATAATAATAGCATCATTTTGAGATTGAAAAACACGAATGGATTTTTCTAGTGGACCATTTTTCTGCTTGATAACAATAAAATCTTCCCTTTTATTATAGCTTTCATTTTTAGCTATATTGAAAAAGAGTTTCGTTGAAGTGGAAACCTTTGTGAGGTTTCTAGTAATCCATCCGCCCTGGATCATAACGCCAAATTCAACATTAGCTTTTACCTCTACTTCAATGATAGTAGAGTCACTGGAAAGCACAAACTCGGACTGTGAAAGAATAATTTCCGGTTCAGGTTCCGGTTCAGGTTTCAATACATCACATGACACGAATAAAAGTACCAAAACAGACACTGCTATAAGTGCAGTAAGTTTTTTTTTAATATGATTCATAATTCTGATATTATCGTGCTGGTTTCTAAAACCAGTATTGGTTATTTGTGCTAAGTGAATCCCAGCACCACAACCTCTCGCTCGTTGGAGCCTGATTATGTGCCATAAAATTAATAAAAAAACCGGATAACTAAATATTTTCAGCAACCGGTCGGTTTGAGTTTGAATTCGGGCGGTTTGAGCTTGTAACCGGTCGGTTTGAGTTTGAATTCGGGAAAAAAGAAAAATATAACTATTGAAAGAGAACAGGAACGGTTTAAATATCTATTAACGGAAGAACGGAATAAACAGAGAACTTGATGCAGTGTCCCACTTGTCCCAGGTGTCCCGAATCGGATGAGTGGGACAGACGATACAAAGAAGAAACGCCCCCGAATGGAGGGCGTTCTTTATAGCTTGTCTATCAAGTCGGCTTTCAGGTCAATGTTTATGGACCGGTACCGGGCGAATGCCCTACTCCCCTCTTTGTGGCCGCTAAGGCTGCCGACCAGGTTCGGATCCTGCACCTTATTGTAAAGATTCCCGACGAAAGTGCGCCGAGCCAAATGCGAAGAGGCAATATCGGCAATGCTCTTCTGCTCCACCTCGCCGGTCGTGGGATTGATCACCGATACTTCCCTGGTGATGCCGCACGCCCTGAATACCTCCTTGATGTATTCATTATACCGCTGCTGGGCAATAAGCGGGAAAAGGGGCGCATCGGAAATGGAGGCCGGTGTTTTGCCCTTGATCGCCTTGGAAATGTTCTCCTGAGAATAGCGGTTATCCACCAGCACCTGGTTCTTCATGTAGTCATACTTTTTCAGGATTTCAAGCGCTGTGGCGTTCAGAGGAACATAAACCGTTATGGGATTGCCGTCTTTGGTCTTGCTCGGAATGTAACTGATGCACTTGCGGTCGCCTTTTGATGTTCTCTCTGTGATGATATTGGAACGTCGCATGGAATACAGGTCACTGATCCGGCAACCGATGAGGCATTGAAAAATGAAGATATCCCGCTGCTGTTCCAGGCGCTTGTCATAAGAGAGATCTGTTCTATAAATCTGACGTCGTTCGTCATCTGTTATGAATATGGGAGTGCCGTAAACACTCTCCTTGATCTGGCGCTCTCTGAATGGATTGCACTGTGTCTTTCCAGTCTTGTTTGCCCAAATGAAAAAAGTTCTCAAAATCACCAGGAGTCCTTTTATGTAGTTATCCCCTCTTGGTTTCGGGACACGGCATTCAGGAAATTTCTCGAAAATGGCTCGATATTTTGCGACCGGAACTCGAAGGGCTACATTCTTTTTATCTGCGACAAAGAATGTATGCTCGTTGCGAAGAAACCTTTCGAAATCGGCAATTATAGCCGGGTTAAATGAATCAAATGATATTTCATACTTTCGGTAAAGGCCGTAACGCTGCAGGGCGCGGTACAGGACCAGAAAGTGTTTTCTTCTGCTTTCTGAGAATTGGGAAACAGCCAGGTAATCGTCAAAATGATCAAAGAAAGATTTTGATTTGACTGGTACCGTTTCCTTTGAGCTATTGTCACCATAAACATATAGGTCCACTTGTTGCTGGAGCCAATCCCGGGTGATGTTTTCCGGCTTTTCAATACTGATCCTTTCTTCGAAAAGGCGGCACATCTCTTCAATTTTGTTCCGCACCTCTTTTGCCTGGATAACTTCCGGTGAGGAAATTCTTGACTTTACAACTATTTCACCTGGAGCATCCCGTCCATTGCGTTGTGTGACAAAATAGCTTGGTGAAATGAACAGATGCGTTTTTGCGCGGAGTGCGATGTTACGACCGTGGCGTAACCTTAATAAGATTTCTGATTTCCCAGAAATGGGATTAACCTTCGTGGCCAGAATTTTTGAGATTTGAGACATGACAATATTTTTTAAGCATCACAAATATATGAAATGAACATAAGATTTCATATAGTCTCAACAACATTTCGCGTCCCCCCAGCGTCCCCTTATAGAAAATAAGTGAAAAAAAAAGATTTTATGAGAAAGAGTAGATTGACACGTATTTCAATGTATTTCAGTTATTTATAGTGTGTAAACAGCTCTATGTCAGAGAGGTGCGAAAAGGCGAAAAAGCATATTGGCGAGTCTTGTCCTGGGCACAAATAAAAGCTGTTCTTCACGAACAGCTTTTTTTGTGCCCTTTGGGCATTCCTTTTAAATTCCCCACCCACCGCCCTCCCCGGGGAGGGCCCTGCTTCG
>JAQVSH010000131.1 GCA_028700615.1 Bacteroidales bacterium | reverse complement strand
TTCGGTCATGATGTCGTAGAGCAGTATATTTTGTTTTTCTGCGATACGAAAACATTCTTTGAGAAGTTCAAAATTTTCTTTGTTAATTGCCATAGGCTTGTCGGCCAGTACATTCATTCCATTTTCAAGTGCGGCTTTGATGTATTGGGTTTTTTTGAGATTGTTGCCCGCGAGGATCACTACATTGCCTTTTTTTTCTTCCAGCATTTTAGTTAAGTAGTCCTCTCCGGTATAGATTATTTCTTTCCAGTGGGTAGGTTCGTCTGTTCTTTGATTGTAGCCGTCTATTCTGGTAAGGTATTCCTGCAGTTCTTTGCCTTCAGGAGCATATACATAGACTTCCGGATGTACCTGTTTGTATTCTTTTTTTTGAATCAATGCGGCATGAAAATGCCCCGGATCCAGAGTAATCAGGCGGACTTCTCCGGTTTGATCACTAAGAGAGGAAGATTTGTTTCCGCAAGATTGGCAGGCTTGAAAAAGAATCAGGATCATGGTGTAAGAAATGATGGAAGAAAATGACTTCATGATATGGAGGTTAAAGGTTGGATGGGCAGCTTTATGATCTGCAATACTTTGATGGTAACTATGCAAATTTACATTTCCTTTTTTATTTTATCAGCCAAAGAAAATGCTCATTTTTAATGGATGAAAGGTTCGTTTAAAGAGCTCAGGTGTTTCATTTTTCAAGGATTTCACGTAGGTTTGCTTCTTAATTAGTAGGAGTATTTATGATCAGACATGCTGAAGAAAAAGATGTTGCCGGAATTCTTGAAATATATAATGAGGCAATAGTTCACACGACTGCGGTATATCGTTATTTCCCACTGACCATAGAAGAAAAGACCCAATGGTACAGAGACCTGATTTCTGAAGGTTTTCCTGTATTAGTCTGTGAAATGGAGGGGAAAGTGGCCGGATATGCCTCGTTTGGTGTATACAGGGATAAACCGGGTTATAAATATACCGTGGAGAATTCAATTTTTGTTCATTCTGATTTCAGGAGAAGAGGAATTGGTGAAAGTCTGATGAAAGTATTAATCCGGGAGGCTGAGAAGATGGAAATCGCTGTTATGGTGGGTTGTATTGATGCAGAGAACAGAGAGAGCATTCTTTTGCACGAAAAGCTGGGTTTTACTTTTTCCGGAGTGATTCACCGCGTCGGGTTTAAGTTTGGCCGTTATCTGGATGCTGCATTCTATCAGCTGAATCTGAAGGGGCCGGAACATCCGGTGGAAGGTTAAAGAGCAAGAGCGTTTTATATAAGTATTCATTTTAATATAGATTATCAACAATGCATATTTTTTCGTTTTTATTACAAACAGGTCAGGTAGTACAGGCAATTCCCAAGGAAAATTATTTTGATATTTTATTGAAGGGCGGGGTAATTCTGATTCCGATCGCTTTACTTTCGATACTGTCTATATATATATTTACCGAACGGTTTATTTATATCAAACGGTCTTATACCGTCCGGAAAGGATGGATAGAGAAGGTGATTTCCCTGACCAGGTCAGGCCGGTTGGAAGAGGCTGCTGAGGTGGCGCTCGGGACGCGTCAGGCAACCGGAAATGTGATTGCTGCCGCTTTGAAAAAGGCGGAGGCTCCTTTGGAAGAAATTCAGGAGACCATTGAGGTGGAGTCTCGTCAGCAGATCAGCGATCTGGAGTTTCAGATGAATTATCTGGGAATTACAGCTTCTATTGCTCCTATGCTCGGCTTTTTAGGGACTATTTTCGGAGTAATTAAAATATTTTACAGCATTTCTGCGACGGAAGATTTGAGTATAGGAACGATTTCTGCCGGATTGTATCAAAAAATGATTCTTTCAGCCTGTGGTTTGCTGGTAGGGATTGTGGCATTTGCCGGTTATCATTTTTTAAACGGATGGATTGACCGGATTGTGATAAGGATGGACAGGGATTGTCACGATTTTCTGGATGCTATGCGGGATTACAAGGCCAAAAAGTAGTTTGGGAGGGATAATATTATGAAGATATCCAGATCCCGTCGTTCTTCGGCGGAAGTATATACAGCTTCACTGAATGACATCATGTTCTTTTTGTTGTTGTTCTTTCTGATTATTTCTACAATGGTTAATCCGTCTGTGGTGAAAGTGTTGCTGCCAAGGGCTTCAAGTTCGGAACCGTCTATGGCACAGGATAATGTAAATCTGACCATTACGCAGGATCATAAATACTATGTCAATAATCGGGAGGTGAGTTTTCAGGAAATTGAGCCTATTCTCAGTGAACAGGCTCAAAAGTTAGGAGGAGAATTTACGGTTTTTTTGAGAGCGGATAATAGTCTTACCATACAATCCGTAATTGATGTGATAGATATCGGAAACAGGCTTAAAATTAAAATGGTGCTTTCTACCAAGAAGTTTGATACAAACTAACTTTACTCTGATGAGAAAATTTTGGGTTACCTCGTTTTTGTTGCTGGGTTTGTTTTGTTCTGTCTTTGCCCAATCCTCTGCTGTCCTCAAGACTGATCCGAATTCCTGGACTATGGTTTTGTTACCCGATCTTCAAAATTATTCTAAAAACATCCAGAACCAGCCGATCATGGATATAATGACCCGTTGGATTCTTGTGAATAAAGAGGCTCTTAGTATTCGTGTGGTTCTGGCAACCGGAGACCTGGTAGATCAGAATAATATGCCTGTTTCCAAAGCCGGTAAGGGGAATGTGGGAAGTAATTTGCAATGGAAGGCTGTTTCGAAAGCCTTTGAAACGCTGGATGACCGGATACCTTATATTTTGGCTGCGGGAAATCATGATTTTGGGTTTTCGAATTCAGAGAACAGGGAAACACAATTTGGTAAATATTTTCCGGTTGAAAGAAATCAGTATCTTGAGAATGCGTTGGTGGGTGTATGTAAAGCTACGGGAAGCTCTTCGCTGGAAAATGCGGCCTATGAGCTGGATTCTCCTGTCGGGCCAGATTTTTTAATTCTCTCATTGGAGTTTTCTCCCAGAGAAGTGGTGATTCAATGGGCTAAAGAGTTAATTTCTCTGCCCAAATATAAAGATTACCGCTGTATTGTGCTTACGCATTCTTATCTGCAATGGACCGGAGCCAGAATTGAAAAAGAAAACTATCCTTTGAAAGATACCAATGCAGGTCAGGCTTTGTGGGAAAAGTTGATCTATCCGAGTGATAATATTTGCCTGGTCATTTCGGGACATATTGGTTCTTTGAATGGTTTTAGAGAAAATGTGGGGTATAGTACCGACATGAATCATTCCGGGAAAAAAATACATCAGATGGTCTTTAATGCCCAGACTCTCGGTGGAACTGACTGGAGTAACAATAACGGGGGCGACGGTTGGTTAAGGTTACTGGAATTCTTACCGGATGGAAAAACAGTCTGTGTCCGTACTTTTTCTCCTTTGTTTGCCATCTCACCTGCTACCCAGCCTTTTGCCTGGAGAAAAGATGCTTTCGACCAGTTCAGTTTTGTCCTGGAATAATGAATCAGGACTAAATTAATCCTGTCAAATCCATAAATAGCAAGGCGATTACAATGGGGGTTACAAACCGGATCAGAAAACGGACTATGGGATAAATATGTTTTCCAAAGACTCCCTTACTGGTAAGTTCTGATTGAAAGATTTCCGGTTTCATGACCCATCCGGCAAAGAGTACGATAAAAAATCCTCCGATGGGCAGCATATAATTGGAAGAAAAGTCATTACAAAAATCCACCAGATTTTTTCCCCCGAGGGTCAGTGTAGATTCCGGGGTTTGAGATATTACACAAAGGGATCCGGTAAGCACAACACCCAGGGTAGCAATGATACTTGCTCTTTTTCTTCCCAGTCTCATTTCCTGAGATATATAGGCCGTAACCACTTCCAGCAGAGAAACTGACGAGGTAATGGCAGCAAAGAACACCAGAATAAAGAAGAGGACGCCGACATAATATCCTCCCGGCATTTGTTGAAAAACATTAGGCAGTGTGATAAAAATCAATTCCGGACCGGAAGTGGGATTAATTCCAAGAGCAAATACTGCAGGGAAAATGGCCATTCCGGAAAGAATGGCTACGGAAACATCTGTAATAGAAACTGTACCCGCAATATGGAAAAGGTTTTCTTCTTTTTTAATGTAAGCGCCATAGGTAATCATGGCTCCCATACCCAGACTTAAGGAGAAAAAGGATTGTCCCAGTGCCTTAAGCAAAACCTCTCCATTGATTTTGCTTAAATCTGGTTTAAAAAGAAAAGAAAATCCTTTTTCATATCCAGGCAGGGTAAAAGAATTGATTACCAATATAATAAGAATAAGTACCAATAAGGGCATAAATATTTTATTGTACCGTTCAATGCCTTTCTCTACGCCCAGATATACTATGATTCCGGTAGCTGCGATAAATGTCCATGTCCAGAATAGGGAAGACCATCCGCTGCTGATAAAAGCATTAAATTGCTGATTGATCTCTAAAATATTTTTTCCTTCAAACTGGTTCAAAGCAGCCTGTTTTAGGAAGTTTAGCGCCCATCCTGCCACTACGCAATAATAAGAAAGAATAACAAAGGCAGTGGCTATGCCAAGATAGCCGATGGCTTTCCACCCTTTGCCGGGCGCCAGTTTTTGGAAAGCCCGCTTTGCGTTTCTTCTGACGGAACGGCCTATTCCAAATTCTGCCAGCATGATGGGTACCGCTACAGAGAAACTAATGAGTATATAGGCAATAATAAAAGCTCCTCCTCCGTTTTCACCCGCCAGGTATGGGAAGCGCCAGATGTTTCCCAATCCTACTACAGATCCTCCTACCGCTACAATCGCACCAAATCTGCTTCCAAAAGATCCGCGCTTATCTAAAAACTTTTTCATTCGTTAGCTTCAATAATTTTTTAAATATAATAAAAATTGGAAGCCCATGATCAATCAGCGTATATTGCTTCGATTGACCATGGGCTTCGGGATAAATCTATCTGTAATTTTTAATCTATTTTACCGGATTTCCTTCTCTATCCATTAATATGGGATCACCCATCCCGCATTTTTTCAGATTGGCAAATTGAGATTTGGCATCTCCGACCACAACATAAATCATCTCGGGTTCTCTGATGGTTTCATCAATAATGGTTTGTGCCTGCTCCAATGTGAGATTCTTGGTAAAGGTTTCGTTTTGTTTGATAAAGTCCATAGGAAGATTGAATGCGCTGATTTCAGTCAGAAGATTCAATTGTGCTGACAGTGTCTCGTATGAACCCGCTTTTCTCCTAATCTGAGAACTCTTTGTCATGTCAAGATCTTCTTCATTGAAACTGTCTTTATATCCGCCGATCAGTTCTTTAAAAAGTGAGACAGATTCAGCAGTAACGCTTCCCTGAACACTTGAAGAAGCAATAAAGAGGTTCTTGAAATTTTGAGAGCTGAAAGAAGAATATGCTCCGTAAGTGTAGCCCTTTTCCAATCTCAGTACTCTAAAAAGTCTGGAACCTGTTCCCTCACCCAGACGGAAATTGACTACCGTGGCAGGATAATAAATTTCAGAACCTCGCGGCATTCCTTTTTTACCTGCCATAATATATGACTGGGTAGCTCCGGGCATATCCACAAAGAAAATTCTGCCTTTCAATTCAATCTGTTTTGCTTCAGGGGACGGGGCCGGCACTTCATCATGCTTCCAGCTGCCGAGCAGAGTTTCCAGATTTGTTTTGACCTGATCAGGGCTGATCTCTCCGGCAACATGAAATGTAGCCAGG
>JAQVSH010000130.1 GCA_028700615.1 Bacteroidales bacterium | reverse complement strand
GAATGATCCAGTGAAATCCGGGAGTGGCAAATCTATGGTATTTGCCAAGTCTTTCAATCAGACCTCGTTGGGTAGGTCGTACAATTCTTATTCCTATGAGAAAAAGGAAAAAAGCGCCGAATAAAAGATACAGATAGCTCATGTCGTTTTTTTTAATGTTGTGATGAGTGAAATGACAAATTACTGTAATAAAGATACTTCAATTATTCCTAATTTACTTTCCTTTTGCTTATATTTATTCAGAGTATACTTTTCTCAGGTGGATAATTCTCTTCTCTAAACACAATAAATACAGAGAATTTGATTATATTTAATATGATCATTTCCTTATGATGGATTAAGCGATCATGGGTTAATGTTCTGATTTTTTTCATGGATGTTGAATAAAATCTAATTCAATGAATTTTATCAGGATAAAAAGAAAAATCTTGCTTTCTGTTTTGTTGGGGTGGTCTGTATTCGCGTCTGCCCAACAATCTCCTGTTGATTTATTTTCCATGAGTCTGGAAGATCTGCTTCAAGTAGAGGTGACTTCCAGCTCTAAGTACAAACAGACATTAAATCAGGCCCACTCTAATGTTTTGGTTGTCAGCAGGGATGAAATCTTAAACAGGGGTTTTGAAACCCTTTCGGAAGCATTGAATTATGTCAATGGCTTTTACATGACCAATGACCGGAATTATACTTATGTCGGGATCAGGGGGTTCAGTCGTCCGTCGGACTATAATGACAGGATTCTCGTGATGATAGATGGTCATGTTATGAATGAAAACGTATACGGATCTGCTCCTTTTGGGTATGATCTCGGATTGGATCTGAGCCTTGTGGACAGGATTGAGGTAATGAAGGGCCCCGGAGCTGCTTTATACGGCAATGGTGCCATGATGAGTGTCTTGAATATTATTACCAAATCGGAGGAGGTTGAGGATAAAAGCGTTGTGCAAACCGGTTTTGGAAGTCACGGATTGGTGAAGGCTAATTTGGTGATAGAAAAAGAATCCGGAAATCACTCTTTTTATACCGGCATTAGTGCCAGAAGTACCCGTGGAGAAGACTTATATTTCCGGGAACTGGATTCTCCTTCCAACCACTCCGGTATTGCGGAAAATCTGGATGAAGAGAAATCCTATGGCTTTTATGGAAGATATCAGTTTGGAAATTTTGAATTGAAAGCCATGGGAGCCTATCGTGACAAGGGGATTCCCACTGGCGTTTGGGATACTTCTCTGGATCGGCAATCCAATACAGTAGATAAACAGGCTTTTGTGGATTTGCTGTATAGAAAGTCCGGGAAGGGTCATAGCTTTTCCCTCAATGGAGGATTTGATTTTTATCATTATTTTGGGAATTATGCTCATTATGAAAAGATTGTTTCGGATGAATCCATTGGCAAAAAATTCTCTCTTCAGGCTGAATATTTGAAGAATCTAAAGAATGCAGGTAATTTAATATTTGGAACAGAATTGCATTATTCTCCCACTTCAGATTATCAGGAAGGAGATGAACAGGAGAGTTATTTTTATTATAACAATCATTTTTTTAATGCCTCAGCCTACCTTCAATATGAGGTGGCCTTGTCTCCTGAGATTAATTTTTTATCGGGAATAAGGGCCGATTATTATGACTATACTTCTCTTTCTCTGAATCCCCGGATTAGTCTTATATACAATCCCGAACCAAACTGGAATTTCAGAATTTCTTTTAATAAGGCATTTCGTGCGCCCAACACCTATGAATTGTACTATGAATCAGTTGATTATAATGCGTCAAATCCGGAACTGAAACCTGAAAATGTGTATTATTTTGATTTTGATGTCAAGAAACAATTTACCAGGTCCTTTTATACAGGTTTTTCTCTTTATTACTACCGCATGGCCGATATGATTGATTCTTTTGAAAATGAAGAGGGTCTCACTCAGTTCGGCAATTTGGGATATGGATCGGGGCATGGCGGGAGTATTTATTCCGGACTGCTGTTGGGCTCAAATTTAAATTTGAAGGTTTCTTATGATTTTATTCGCTTTAGAGTTGAAAATGAGGACGGCAATCTTGAAAAACCCGTGAACAGTCCGGATCAGTTGCTTAAGTTTCATCTTTTATACCGGTTTCCTGAGGTGGTGTATCTCGGCCTGAACACTTATTTTGAGTCAGGACGTAAGACCATTGATATGGATAAAACAAAAAGTTTTTGGGTTACGGATCTTCAGATCAACTCGGCTAAGTTTTTAGGAAAATTTCAAATCGGGCTGAAAATCAAGAATCTGTTTAATCAGAATTATTATGTTCCGGCCGGATATGAGCATGCTATGGATCAAATGATTCAACCTAAAAGAAGTTTTCAGATAAGTTTGAATTGTGATTTGTGAGAACAGGGGTTGATAAATATCTACTCGGAATCGTATTGATTCTTTTTTGTGTGAAGCCTGTTTCTGCACAACGGGAGCTTGTGGACGAATATTATCTGAAGGCGGTCTTTCTGGAAAGATTTACCCGTTTTGTGACATTTAAAGAGGAAGAGGCTTCTGTACGGGATGATTTTTATATTTCCATGTATGGAGAAAATGAACCTCTGAGGGAGTATCTGATTTCTGTATATGAGAAACAATTGATTCAGAATAAGCCGGTTATAATTCATGTTGTTTCAGAAATCAGCGAGATTAAGCCCTATGGAATTTTGATCGTATGCAGGGATAAGGAGCGTGATCTGGGCAAAATAGGCAAGGAATTTGCAGGGAAAGGATTATTAGTAGTAGGGGATACTCCCGGATTTGCATCGAAAGGCGTCGTGATCAATATGATTATAAAGGATCGGAAAATGCGATACGAAATTAATCCCAGAACAGCTGCGGATTATGCTATTGAGATTGACAGGCTTTTATTGTCTAATGCTATTTTGATAGATTCATCTGAAGAATGAAAACGCTTCGTTCCAAATTAATTCTGACGATTGGTTTATTGACCACTTTAATGCTATTGCTTTCTTCTCTGCATTCCGCATTCAAGCGATTTTCGGAGATGGAAGAAAATATGGTGGGCCAGACCCGGATTAATCTTTCTCTTGTCGCGGATTATCTGAGTGTTCCACTGGCCTTTGATGATCATCAGGATGCTTTTTCCCTGCTACAGAAACTGGAAACAATCCCACATCTTACGAATGCTGCCATTTATGATCTCAATGATCATCTTTTCGTCTCCTTAAGTCAGGATTCTCTGCCAGCCATTCCCTTATCAGGTGAATTTACCGGAGATGTTTTATATAGGGATCAATTTATGTACATGCGTGTTCCGATTACCTATAAAGATACCAGTTACGGTAGCCTTTTAGCTCAGATAGATCTGAAGTTCAGAAGGGATATGTTCAGGGAGGAGGTCTTGTCTATACTGGTTTTTTTGGCGATTATGATTTCTATCTCAGTATTTCTGGCAGTTTTGTTTGGAAAAATTGTTTCTGATCCTTTACGTTTATTATCTCTCAGAATGAGGGTGATTTCGAAGAATAATGACTTCGATGAGCCAATCATTGACACTTCCAGAAAAGATGAAATCGGCATTCTTATCGGAGTCTATAACCAGATGGTTTCTCAATTGTCGCTTTGGAAGAAGAAACAGCAGGAAGCTGCGGAGGCTCTTAGACAATCCAATGAGATTCTTGAACAAAAAGTGGAGGAAAGAACTCATGATATGAATCTGGCCCATGAAAAAGTAAAAAATCTTCTTCAAAATGAGCGGTCTATTCTTAGAAATCTGCCCTATGGCATTATACTGATCAACGAGAGGCTTGAAATTATTAAGATGAATGAATTTGCCCTTGGGTTATTGGGTTATAGTGCTAAAAGGCCTTATCTGCTGACGGAGTTTTGTCTGGACATTCAGGAAGATGAGCATATTTTAAGTCGTCCGGCCATCATGCACCAGACAGATAAGATCAATACCCGGGAAGCTGAATTTAAAACCACCTCGGGAGAGATGATCCCTGTGCTTAAATCCATTATATGGATTGAATATGATGGAAAAAATGTGTTAATGGAGGCTTTTGTGGATATTTCAGATTTGAAAAAGACCCAGCAGGAACTGATTCTCGCTAAGGAGAAAGCGCAGGAATCCGACCGGCTTAAATCTGCCTTTCTTTCTACAATTAACCATGAATTACGCACTCCGTTAAATCATATTCTCGGCTTCAGCGAACTCATCCATTCGGGTACGGAGTCCGAAGCCATTAAAAAATATTCTTCCGTCATTATCACCAGTGGAAAGAATTTGCTCTCCCTTATTGAAGATATTTTTGAATTGTCGCTGATAGAGCAATCCAATGTAATACTTCGTAAGAAATCTTTTAGTATGATGTCTTTTTTTATGGAGTGTAAAGCTTCTTTTGAGTCGATGCTGAAAGATTCGGGTAAACATGAGCAGATACAACTTATCCTGAATCCGGATGCCGATTTCTTAACTGAGTTTTTTATTTCCGATCGGACAAAGATTAGTCAGATTTTAGCCAATTTATTTAAGAATGCTTTGAAATTCACTCAGAAAGGAATCATAGAAGTTGGCTGTAAAAAGTCTGCACCCGGTATCCTGATGTTTTATGTAAAAGATACAGGGATCGGAATTGACGATAAGATTAAACCTTTTATTTTTGATTTGTTCCGACAGGGAGGTGACTCCGATACAAGACTCTACGAAGGGTTGGGGATTGGACTGACCATTTCAGCAAAGATCGCCAGATTGCTGGATGGTGAGATTACAGTAGATTCCAAACCCGGACAAGGCAGTACCTTCTATCTTTCCATTCCGGTTGAGATGGCTGATTCGGAAGATGAAGAGTAAGATCAAATGTAATTGATCTGTAGCATTTCTGCAGCAGAAGCATCTACCTGTTCTTTTTTTCTGATGTCATCAAACAGCGCCAGAAGATCGGGTACCTTTAATCTCTTTTTTTCTTCCCCCCGGAGATCATGCATGATTTTCCCATTGTGCAGCATTAAAATTCTGTCTCCCAGATTAACAGCCTGTTGCATGGAATGAGTGACCATCATGGTGGTCAAGTGATCTTTGCTGATAATGTCCCCGGTAAGTTTTATCACCTTATTGGCGGTTTTGGGGTCCAGTGCGGCGGTGTGTTCATCCAGCAGCAATAATTTAGGCTTTATCCATGTGGCCATTAACAGAGTTAAGGCCTGTCTTTGTCCTCCGGAAAGTTTTCCAATGGGGTTGTTAAGCCGGTCCTCAAGTCCCATATTCAGAGGTCTGACCCGTTCCCGGAATTCTTCCATAATATTTTTTTGCAATGCCTGCCCGAATCCTCTGCGCAGGCCTCTTTTGGCTGCCAGCGTGAGATTTTCCGCAATGCTCATGTCCGGAGCGGTCCCTGAGAAAGGATTCTGAAAAACCCGGCCGATAAATTTAGCCCGTTTATGTTCCGGAAATCTGGTGATGTCCATATCGTCCATCATAATTTTTCCCAGATCCGGTAAGAAAGTACCGGCAACGGCATTGAGCAGGGTGGATTTACCGGAGCCATTGGTTCCGAGCAATATTACAAAACTTCCGTCTTCAATGGTACATTGAATGTTTCTGAGTGCCTTCACCTCATGAATGGTACCCGGGTTGAAGGTTTTGGTGAGATTCTGAATGGCTTTCGTGATTGGGTTACTCCTTTCTTTTTTAATGAATTCATGAGTCCGGGAAGCACCAGGGCTGTAAAAACAAAAACGGCTGTAATTAGTTTGAGATCATTGGGGTTCATTCCCATTCG
>JAQVSH010000007.1 GCA_028700615.1 Bacteroidales bacterium | reverse complement strand
GGCTGGTTTTTTACTGCATTTTCTGCTTTTACCGTTGCTTTTCTGATCGCTTTGTTGATTTCCTGGGGAGGCGTTGCTGCTATTGGAATCATGATGGTTCTTGTTGTATTTCTGTTGATTCACTCTCATACTTTGTTTATGAGGAAAAATCAGGCAGAAGAGGAACAGAGGCAAAAGTCAGACTATCTCAATGTGAAAGAAGTTTCAGGCAAAAGAGTCTTTGAATATTGTGAAGAGACTGCTGTCTCTCTGTTGATTCAGGTCTCCAAGCTGTATTATACGACTTTAAACGGGCTGATTGATCATAAAAGGAAAGTTTTGAAATCTGTTCAGCCTGAAATTGACGTGCTTCTTCAGCAGACAAAAACAGAAAAAACGAATGTGTATAAAACAGTATCTAAACTCAATGAAGATTCTCTGGAGTCAGCACAGCTCTTTGTGCAGATTATTGACTATATGAGGGAAGTCTCTTTGTGTCTGAGATATTTAGGGGTTCCGGTCTATGAATATGTGGATAATCAACACACACCCCTGATTGAGTCTCAATGTTCAGAACTGGCCCAGTTGAACGAGGAGATAGCTACATTCTTCAATCTTTCCCTCCATGTCTGTAAAAATAACCGGTACGATAATCTTGACAGTGTTCAGGCGCAAAAGCTGCTGATTTTGGAACACATTGATCAAGTCCAGAAAAAGCAACTTAAACTCATCAAAAAGAAACAGATTTCCACCCGGAATAGTGTGATGGTTTTAAATATGTTGACCGAGAGTAAAAATCTGGTGCTTTTTACGATAAATATGCTGAAGTCCTGCAGGGATTTTTATTACCATACTACTCCGGCGCGCATTCAGATGCCCCTTTCCGAATCGTAGATTGTCAGTAGACAAATTTGTATCCGACGCCCTTTACGGTGTGGATGTAGTGGTCCCCGATTTTTTCTCTGAGTTTCCGGATGTGGACATCAATCGTCCTATCTCCGACAATGATGTCGTCCCCCCAGACTTTATGGAAAATTTCTTCTCTGGTGAAGAGTTTGTCCGGTTTGGAAATGAGTAGTTCCAACAGTTCAAATTCTTTTTTTGGAAGATGAATTTTTTCTCCTTTGTTAATGATGAGATACCTTTCCCTGTCAATGACAAGATCCTGATGCCTTGAATTTCCGGCAGGTTCAGTGTTTACCGGGACATCTCCGTTATATCGTTTCAAAAGAGCTTTTATCCTGGATTGGAGTACTTTCGGTTTAATCGGTTTGTAGATATAATCATCTGCTCCGGCTTCAAATCCGGCAATCGTGGAATAATCTTCAGACCTTGCAGTAAGAAAAGCAATCACCGCTTTTTCCAATTCGGGCTCTTTTCTCATCAGTTCACAGGTTTCTATTCCATCCATACCCGGCATCATGACATCCATTAATACCAGATGGGGTAATATTTTTTTTGCCGTGATCAGAGCTTCTGCCCCATTGTTGGCCAAAGAAACCTCGTAGCCCTCTTTTTTTAGATTATAGCTTAAAAAGTCGAGGATGTCGGGTTCATCATCCACCAAAAGAATTCGATAGCCATTACTCATAAAGCGGAATGTTATATTGTCCGGTAAAGTTATAAAAAACCATAAATAGTTTAACTTTGTCTGACGGTTTCGTCCGAATCATGTTTAATCTTTAAATACTGACATCTTATGGCTATTTCACGACGTAAATTTATTGCAGGCGCCGCAGCCGGTGTGGGTGCTTTTTATCTGGGAAATACGGTTTCTTCTTTTGCTTCGGTCACCGCTCCGAAATTTTTTAATCCCTATGAACAGGTTGTTCTCGGGAAAACCGGAATTAAAATTTCCCGTCTGGGATTCGGAACCGGAGTAAACAGTACGAATCGGGTGAGTTATCTGAATCGTCAGGATCACTCCAAAGCACTCGCTTTACTGAGAGGCGCTTTCGAAAAAGGGGTTACTTTTTTTGACTCGGCAGATAGTTATGGAACCCACGGTTTGGTGGCTGAGGCGTTTTCCGGGATTCCCCGTGATAAATATGTTTTGGGCACTAAGTACTGGTTTGCCACAGGGGGAATTCCCGAAGCGGATAAAGCTCCCGTAATTCCTTCGGTCGAACGGTTTTTACGTGAACTGAAAACAGATTATATTGATATTGTTCAACTCCATTGTTCTATGTCCAAAAACTGGAATACAGAACTCAGCGATGTCATGACGGATCTGGATAAACTCAAACAACAGGGCAAAATCCGTGCTCATGGTATTTCCAACCACAATTTCGGATCTCTGGAAACTACGGCCTCTGAGTCTTGGGTGGACTCCGTTCATGTCCGTATTAATCCTTACGATAAATTTATGGATGCCGACCATGAAAAAGTAATGGCACTGGTTGAGAAGATGAGTAAACAGGGGAAAGGTCTGATTGCCATGAAAGTTTTTGCCGTGGGGGAACTGAATGCTGAACAACGGTTAAAATCAATGGATTATGTAGTCAATTCCGGATGTTTTCACACGTTGGATATTGGATTTCAGGAACTTGAACAAATTGATGATGTTGCCGCAATGGGTAAAAAAATAATTCTTAAATAAATAACACACGTCTTAAATAACGGGGACGCCGCTTTCTGAGCGGCGTTTCTGATCTGTTGATATACAAAATCTGCTATGCCACTGAATGTTCCCGATCATCTTCCTGCTATTGAAACCCTCCGGGAAGAGAATATATTTGTGATGACCGAAACCCGTGCATCACACCAGGATATCCGGCCCCTGAAGGTTGCGATTCTTAATCTGATGCCGGTGAAAATCACCACAGAGACTCATCTTTTACGGATGTTGTCAAATTCTCCCCTTCAGGTGGAAGTGACTTTATTACATCCCCGGGTCAGAATATCCTCCCATACTCCGATAGAACATCTCCGTACTTTCTATCAAACTTTTGACGAGATAAAGCATCAGAAATATGATGGACTGATTATCACGGGGGCGCCAATAGAACACCTTGAATTTGAGGAGGTTGATTATTGGGAGGAATTAACTGAGATCATGGATTGGTCTCTGACGCATGTTACCTCTACGCTTCATATATGTTGGGCCGCACAGGCCGGTCTCTATTATCATTATGGGATTCCCAAGTATCCTTTAGATCAGAAGGTTTTCGGCGTCTTTAAACATTTTGTGAATTTTCCTAAGGTGCCTATTGTAAGAGGTTTTGATGATGAATTTCTGGTCCCGCATTCCAGGTATACCGAAATTAGACGGTATGATATTGAAAAAGTGAAAACTCTGGATATTGTTGCGGAATCTGCTGATGCCGGGGTTTATCTGGTGGCATCAGGAGACTTTCGTCATGTTTTTGTGACCGGGCATTCCGAATATGATCCACTGACGCTGAAAGAGGAATATATCAGGGATTTGAAAAAGGGTCTGGATATACAGCCTCCTAAGAATTATTTTCCTGATGATGATCCGACCAAAAATCCTGTGGTTCGTTGGAAGGGTCATGCCAATCTTTTATTCTCTAATTGGCTCAATTATTATGTATATCAGGAAACTCCTTATGATCTTGATCATATTCAGTGATATTTTGCTTCTTTTAGAATAATTTTTAACTTAGACCACATTTTCTGGATTGTTAAACTTAACTAATATCTATTCTATGACCCAACAACAGAGTAACTCGTTGAGGACCGGCATGGTGTTCATGTCTATGATCTTCTTTATTTTTGGTTTTATCACTACTTTTAACATTACCCTAAAGGATAAAATTCAGGAGGTTTTTGAATTGAGTTCCTTTATGGCGCAATTTGTAAATGGGTGCTTCTTTTTTACCTATTTTTTATTGTCTTTTGTTTGTGGTACTTTCATTAAGAAAATCGGTTATAAGAACGGAGTCATTGCCGGTTTATTATTGGTTGCTGTGGGTAGCTTTATGTTTTATCCGGCTGCCAATTATGAGTCATACGCTTTTTTCCTCGCCGCTATCTTTGTAATGGCGAGCGGGGTTGTTTTTCTGCAGACAGCCGCCAATCCTTACGTGGCAGCTTTGGGAACATCCGAAACAGCATCCGGTCGTTTGAATCTTGTTCAGGCATTGAATTCGATTGCTACCACCATTGCTCCCTGGATCGCCAGCGTATTTGTATTTACTGCTGCTGCCGAAGCGTTGGGCGCAAAAGCTGTTCAGACCCCTTTTCTCATGATTGGTGCGATTGTGTTGATAATCGCCATCGGAGTGTATTTTGTTAAACTTCCTGCTATTGAATCGGAAGAAGATACTGCCCGTAAAAGCGTATGGAAATATCCTCACGTATTGCTCGGTGCTCTCGGTATTTTCTGTTATGTAGGAGCTGAAGTCGGGATTGCTGCGGCCATTATTAATTATCTCGGTCTTCCTGAGACCGGAGGTCTTTCTAAAGAATTGGCAGCTAAATACGTGGCTATATACTGGGGTGGTGCTATGATAGGCCGTTTCTTTGGTTCTATTATGCTTTCCAATATATCTTCTGCTTCTAAAAAATACTCTTATGTGCTCGGAGTGCTGGTATTTGCATTTATTGCCGGTTGGTTTGTAACGGATTATGATGTTACTTCAGGACTGATTTTCCTGGCGATTAGTGTTGTAAACTTCCTGTTAATGCAATTGGGTAAAGGAAAGACCAATCTTACCCTGGCTGTTTTTGCGGTTATTGCCTTGATTTTGGTTTCTGTAAGTATTCTTTGGGAAAGTAATATGGCTCTTTGGGCTATCTGTTCAATCGGTTTCTTCAACTCAGTGATGTTCCCCAATATTTTTGCATTAGGGGTTTCCGATCTGGACAAATCCGAAATGAGTATGGCTTCCGGTATTATCAATACTCTGATTGTCGGTGGGGCTGTAATTCCTGTGGTTATGGGTGCTATGACGGATTCTCTGGGTATCCGGATGGCGCTGATCCTGCCGCTGGTTTGTTATCTTTATATCATTTTCTACGCATTGAAGGGTAGTAAAATTCGCTAATTGTTTTTTTCTCATATGCAATACCGTCCCGGATCCCGGGACGGTATTGTTTTGTAAAAGATATTTTATGTTTTCGTTTGAACATCAATTCCGTGTTTTGTATGGACACACCGATAATATGGGGGTGGTGTATTATGGCACATACCCTCTGTATTATGAATGCGGCAGAACAGAAATGATCCGTTCGATTGGTCTTACATACAGGCAATTAGAAGAAAGTGGCACCCTGATGCCGGTGAAATCCATGAATATATCCTATCATGCCTCAGCACGTTACGATGACTTGCTTACGCTAAAAGTTACTCTGCGTGAAATGCCATCGGTCAGAATTACCTTTCATTATGAGATATTCAATGAGGAGGGGGTGTTAATCAATGAAGCGGAAACGATGCTTGTTTTTGTAGATGCTAAAACATTTCATCCGTGTCGTCCTCCGAAAGTGTTGATGGAGAAATTGTCTCCTTATTTTTAACGGGAGCCCCTTCTACCACAATTACAATTTCCCCTTTGACCGAAGGCCTTGAACTGAAATTTGCAATCAGTTCTGAAAAAGTGCCCCGCACATTTTCTTCATGAATCTTAGTCAATTCTCTTGATACGGAAGCTTTCCTCCGGGGTGAAAACGCTTCGGAAAACTCCTGCAATGTCTTAATCAGTCTGTAGGGAGACTCATAAAAAATCAGAGTCCGGGTTTCTTCCTTCAGGATTTCAAGCCGTTTTTTTCTGCCTTTTTTTTGAGGAAGAAAGCCCTCAAATACAAAACGGTCACAGGGAAAGCCCGAATTAATCAGCGCCGGAATTAATGCGGTGGCTCCGGGTAAACATTCCACTTCAATGCCCTGCTCTACACAGGCTCTGACGATCAGAAAACCCGGATCGGAAATGCCGGGAGTCCCGGCATCTGAAATCAAAGCCATGTTTTCTCCTGTCGTTAACCGATTGAGAATACTTTCCAGCACCTTATGCTCGTTGAATTTATGGAATGCCGTAATTTTTTTCTCTATCTCGTAGTGTTTAAGCAGAAAACCCGAGGTCCTTGTGTCTTCAGCCAGAATCAGGTCAACCTGTTTCAGTACGGAAAGAGCCCGAAGTGTGATGTCTTCAAGATTTCCAATCGGTGTGGGTACCAAATATAGTTTTCCCATATTACTTCAGTGTGGTTTCCCGGGGAAGCTCAAGGATTTCAAGTTCCCTGATATCTTTTTGGTCAATGATAAACCGTACCGCGGTTTTTACCAGATGAAATCCTGTATTACCCGCAGCTCCGGGGTTGATATGAAGTAAACCGTATTGCGCATCGTGGCCTACTTTAAGAATGTGGGAATGTCCGCACAAGAATAATTGCGGGGCTCCGGCTTTAATCATTTTTAAAGCTTCGGGTTCATACCTTCCGGGATATCCTCCGATATGAGTTATCAATACGTCCACTTCTTCGCAAAAAAAACGGAGAAATTTGGGATATTGACTTCGGATATCATAATCATCCATATTTCCGTAAACAGCCTTTACCGGTTTGAAAGCAGAGAGTTGTTCTGAAACCCCGTTATTTCCGATATCTCCTGTATGCCAAATTTCATCACAGTTTTCAAAAAAATCGAGCATTCTGAGATCAAGGAAACCATGGGTGTCGGAAAGCAAACCGATTTTTTTCATATAAAGATGGAGATAGAAAGATTTAAAGTATTTTCGGACAAAAATAATCATTTTATCCTGAATTAACCTATGTCCGAACTTCCTATATTTTACACTCCCGATCTCAGACTGCCCCAATGTACTCTAAATGAGGTAGAATCTCACCATGCGGCAAAGGTACTTCGTCTTCATGAGGGAGATCAGATCCGCTTACATGACGGGCAGGGGAACGGATATAAAGCAGAGATTCTGATAGCCCACTCCAAACATTGCGAGGTCAAAATTATTGCGCCGCTACCCCCTGTCTCCAAACATGGATATTATTTGCATATAGGAATAGCCCCTACCAAAAACATAGACCGGTTTGAATGGTTTTTGGAGAAGGCAACAGAAATAGGCATTGATGAGGTGACGCCTTTATGTTGTGAACACTCCGAACGAAAATCAGTCAATCCCGAACGGCTTGAAAAAGTTATGGTATCCGCAATGAAACAATCTCAGAAATTGTTTCTTCCGATACTCCGGCCTGTGACTTCTTTTGGCGATTTTATGCAGGCAAGTATCCCGGGAGCCCTTGGTATTGCTCATTGTGAACCGGGGATCAAGCAATCAATTCCGGAGCTTTATAAGAAAAACACCTCTATTACAATACTGATTGGTCCGGAAGGAGATTTTTCCCTTGAAGAAATTAATCAGGCATTGCTGAAGGGGTATGTTCCCATTACCCTCGGAAATAGCCGACTGAGGACAGAGACCGCAGGAGTCGTGGCTTGCCACAGTGTATCTATATTGAGTGAAATCCTCGATTAATCCTTTTCTTTTCAGAAGACTCAGTGATCTGTTCGGAAATCTGCAACAAGCCTACTGGATCTGTTTCTGAAGGTCCCGGACCGTATCAAATTTCCGATAAATCGATACAGCTTGGCAGAAAATATGAATATTGAAACCTGTCGGTTAATTAAGGTTGTAAAGATCAAAAGCCGGCTATAGAAACTATAATCAAAAATCTCAAATCTGGATAAAATATCAGCACTTCAAGTTTTTATAATAAACAGTCATATTTTCAATCGTACCCGAAATATTTGTGTTGTTTTTTAAAAGTCCCGAAAAATGATATTTTTGATCTATAAAGGTCTTGTTCATTCCCGGACTTTGAAGTCTGGCTATAGTATACAAGGTTTTGTATCTCATTTTAAGCATTTCCTGTTCCATTTTCTGTAGTAAGAAACCTGCCATGTTTTCCCCGCGCATTTCCTGTAATACCGCAAAATCTGTCATTTCAGCGTTTTTGTTTTCCTCATCCAGTTCGGCCGATGACAAGGCAACTAATTGACCATTTTGCCATATTCCAAAATAAATTACTTCTCCTGTTTCCATTGTGTTTCTCAGGTATGCCGAGTCAAAAATAGGAAATGGATATGTTTCGAAAACCCTTTGGTACAAGGTGGCCATTTCCTCGCAATCAAGAGGGCCTGCAATTCTGAATTTTAAATTCTTTTGCAATTGAATATTTCTGATTTTGCTTTTTGTGAAAAGCAGGCCGGAGAGCGTGTCCAATCCCGTACTTTCGAGGTTCATTCTGGCACTGTCTAAATATTTAGACATAAAAAACACACTTTCTCCATTTTTGAAAAAATCAGGGATAAAGGCTTCTTGTGTATATCCCTGTTGTAAAAAGAAAACCTGGACATGTTCAGGGATTTTTGCTATAATTTTCCCGTAGTTGTATTTTTTGCACAATCCATTTAATTGTTGGATCAAAACAAACGGATCATGATCATCATATTTTAACAGGTAAATCCGGTTGTTTTCTTTTCCATGCTGAATGCATGAATGGCCGATTTTTTGTTTTTGATCCATTAAAACTCCCTCCTTTTATGACGTTCATTGTCCTTTGGTATAAGGTTAATTTGTTTATTAGAGTCAGAAAGTAATCTCTCTATGCCAAGCAAATCAATTTCGTCACCTTCTTTTATGTCAAGTTCAAGTTTGCAGTTTTTGCATTCACGGTCACAAAATTTATTTTCATAGTTTTCCGGTTCTTTGTATGTTGTGATGACCCCTTCGTAATTTCGTAGAATTACTTTATTGGTTGACCATGAAATAATATAATTTGGCATAATTGGAATTTTACCACCACCACCCGGTGCATCAATTACGAATGTGGGAACTGCAAAACCTGTAGTGTGCCCTATAAGGCTTTCCATAATTTCAATGCCTTTTCCGACAGGTGTTCTAAAATGTGCCAAGCCTTCCGAAAGATCACATTGATAGATGTAATATGGGCGGACCCGGTTTTGTACCAATTTATGTACTAATTCTTTCATTATTCTTGGACAATCATTGACTCCGGCCAGTAGAACAGATTGATTACCTAATGGAAATCCGCCATCGGCCAACATACGCAGCGCTTCTTTTGATGAAGGGGTTATTTCCCTTGGATGGTTAAAATGAGTATTAATCCATAGTGGTTTGTATTTCTTTAGGATATTAACCAAGTTTTCGGTAATACGGTAAGGTAAAACTACAGGAATTCTGGTTCCGATCCGGATGATCTCAACATGAGAGATTTGTTTTAGTTCACTTAAAAGCCAATCGAGTTGTTCATCTGAGAGCATCAGGGGGTCACCTCCGGAAAGTAAGACATCGCGAACGCAAGAAGTCTGCCGGATATATTCTATCCCTTTAATTAACTGCTCTTTTGATGGGATATAATCCAGATCGCCTACTTTTCTTTTTCGGGTACAATGACGGCAATACATGGCACATGTGTTGCTTACGTGAAATAATACTCTATCCGGGTATCTATGGGTGACCCCTTTTACCGGACTGTCTTTTTCTTCAGACAAAGGATCTTGATGGTCTTCATCGGAAACGATTAATTCATTGGGGTCAACAAATGATTGTTTAAAAATAGGATCATCTTTGTGATTATTTTTTTTTATAAATGAAGCATAATAGGGGGTAATTGATAAAGGAAATTTTTCAAGTGTTTCATTTAGCTTTATCTTTTCGTCTTTTGAAAAAATAATTCCCGTAATTTTTTCAAACTGCTCAATAGTTTTGATACAATTCTTCATTTGCCATTTCCAATCTTTCCAATTTGTAATGGTTGAATCCGGATTGATTCTTTCGGCAATTTTTTGTTGTCTTTCATTGTAGATCTTCATATTTCCAACTTTTGTTTAAGTGGGTTAATTCTTGTCCTCTTTCTTTCTTTTTTCGTATTGTTGATGTATGACTATTTGAGGAAAAGGTATTTCAATTTCCTCTTTATCAAATGCTATTTTAATTCTTTTACGAAGTTCTCCTGCAACAGCCCATTGTTTGAGAGGTTGAGTATCTCCAGTGATTTTTATTACGATGGCAGAATCGGAAAAATCATTCACTCTAAGAAATTGTGGTGGTTTGATAATAAATGGAGCCCATTCGGGGTCTCTCGCCAAATCATTTCCTACTTTATTTACCACATTTATTACATGTTCTAATTCTGAGTTGTAGGATATTCCAATGTCCAGATTAATACATGAAAAATCTTTTGTCAGATTGGATACTTTCTTGATTTCTCCGTGTGGAATATGATGAACGGTGCCGTCCATGTCTCTTAAAATAGTCTTCCTTAAACTGATATTTTCTACTATTCCACAAATGCCTTCCACACAGATTACATCACCAATACGGTATTGATTTTCTATAATAATGAAGAGCCCGGTAATGATATCTCGTATAAGATATTGACCTCCAAATCCGAAGGCTAAACCAACCACTCCTGCTGATGCAAGAATCGGACCTATTTGCATCCCTAACTCTTGCATAATCATCAAAGAGGTAATGGTAATAATGATTATTTTTATTGTGACAGAGAAAATCTGATTTAATGTGTTTTCTCTTTTCTTTTCAGCTTCCTGAGTGCTAAAATTATCCGAGACAACTGCTATCTGAATTATTCTGATTATTAACTTCTGGAGTATTCTATTGAGAATGTATGTTGCTGCGAGAATGAGGGCTATTTTAATACCATGAGTCAGAATCCACGGAATAATAAGTTCCATCCATTTAGAAAGATATTTTTCCATTTTTAAGTATATGTATTATTAATATTAGTTTTTAATAATCAATCAGAGGGTTAAAACAAAAGTCGTGATTGATTTCTACATGTTTTTGATTTTCATTCTTTTTCGATCATTAAAAAAATATTTTTTTTACCAGAATTAAAATCACGGCGACGACAACCCATAGTATTAGAAAAAAATTCAATCTATTATTGAAAGTTCTTTTTTTCATGTCTATAGCTATTGATAACTTTTATTTTTTTTAAAAGTAAGTATGATTCAAGTGATTCATGCTTAGAAAAGAATTAACTGTTTATTAGAATTTGATTAGAAAGGCAGATGATCTGGTTAACTCGTTTTATCTTTAACTGCAATTCTGATAGAGATGAGTAGAATCAAAATATTAATTATTGAAGACGAATTACGGGTAGCCAATCTGTTGAAAAAACAATTGGAAAATTTTGATTTTATTGTTGAAATAGCAAACGATGGATATGTTGGGAAAAAGCTTGTGGAACGAAATGATTACAATCTTATTCTTTTAGACATCAATCTTCCTCTGATCAATGGTTATGAATTATGCAAGGAGATCAGAAGAACGAATAATCAAATACCTATCATCATGATTACTGCATTGGGAACTCATGATAACAAGGTCTTTGGATTCGAAGCAGGAGCGGATGATTATGTTACAAAACCTTTTAATTTCGTAGAACTATTGGCACGAATCAATGTGTTTATTAAGCGTTCCGAAGGCATGAATTTTTCCGAGATTTTAAGAATTGCCGATCTTGAAATGGATTTAACAACCAAAAGAGTTACCCGGAATGGTCAAACGATTGATTTAACTGCCAAAGAGTTCTCTTTACTGGAAACTTTTCTGAAGAACAAAGGGAAATTACTCACACGGGATTATATTATTGAACAAGTCTGGAAAATTGATTTTGATCCAAGCACCAATATTATCGATGTGTATGTGAATTATTTGAGAAAAAAAATTGACCGGGATTTTGAACCTAAATTAATTCATACAAAATTTGGTTTTGGCTTTTATTGTAATGAAACAGAAATATAAGTGATGAATATTAAAACGAAATTGTCATTACAATTTACATTGATTGTTGCTTCTATTTTGCTCGTTTTTTCTTCTCTGACTTATTATTTTCTGTTTAACAGTCAGCAAACGAAGTTTAGGGGATATTTGCTCGAAAAAGCCATTAATACAGCAATTTTGTTTGTTGATGTTGCAGAGGTGGACTCTACTTTATTAAAAAAAATCCATCAATCCACTTTGTTATGGGAAGATGAGGAGATTGCTATTACCAATACAAACTACGATATTATTTATAGCAACAATTTACGTTTACTGGTTAATGATGTAATCACATATAACTCTCCTGATAAAAATATAAAATATTTTTCCATAGATCATAAGGATGGAGTGGCATACAAACATATTTTAAAAAATAGTACCTATTATGTGTATGTAATTGCTTTCGATCGGATACGGGCTGATAATTTATCCGAACTTCAAAAGATTCTTTTTTGGAGCAGTCTGTTTAGTATTTGGTTAACAGTTCTGTTTTCCTATATCTTCTCCAGAAATTCAATGCTTCCCATTTCTGAAATTATTAAAAATGTCAAAGAAATTAACTCAACGAGTCTTAGCAGCAGGCTTGACGAAGGAAATAAGAAAGATGAGATTGCGCAACTTTCTATAACATTTAATGAGTTATTGGCTAATCTTGAAATGGTATTTAAAGCACAAGCTGAATTTGTTTCCAATGCTTCACATGAGCTGAGAACCCCCCTGACCGTAATGATTGGTGAAACTGACTATATATTAATGAAGCCAAGGTCATCCAATGAATATTGTGAACATTTAAATAATTTATCTGCTGATCTGAAAAGGCTAAATTCTCTGATAAATAGCTTACTGGAATTGGCTCAAATAAACAGAGATAATACAATGCAGATTTTATCTGTACGGGTTGATGAGATCATACATAGTGTAATTCTTCAAATAAAACCCCATTATCCTCAACGAAAAATTATTCTAAAAATGGTCTATCCTGATAATGAAGATGATTTATTGATGGATGGGGATCCCGGATTGCTCAATATCGCATTTAAAAATCTCATTGATAATGCATGTAAATTCTCTGACAAAGAAGTAGTTATAGAGATAAGGTTGACAGAAGCTGAAATTAAAATCTTGATTTCAGATAAAGGAGTTGGTATACCTTCAGAGGAAATCAGGAACATCTTTAAACCATTTTGTCGGGCATCGAATGTGAAATTTATGAGCGGTTTCGGCATTGGGTTGTCACTTGTTGCCAAAATAGTTGAACTTCACCATGGCTCAATAAATGTTTTAAGTAAAACGAATGAAGGTACTCGATTTGAATTGATATTCAATAAACGATATCATTAAGTATTATTTTGTTCTTATCTTGTAGCCTGCCATTCCGTAATATAAGATCATTAGATAACAGGGGAAACAGATCCAGTAGGCTTGCTGCAGATTTCCCGACAGATCACTGAGCCATCCGAAAAGAAGCGGAAATACGGCGCCTCCGACAATGGCCATCACCAGAAGAGAAGCTCCGGTTTTGGTGAATTTACCTAAGTCTGCTATGGCTAGAGGCCAGATCGCCGGCCAGATCAAAGAATTGGCCAAGCCCAGCAGTGCGACAAATCCAATGGATAGATGGGCCGGGGAAAGGACAATCCCCAGAGAACCCAATAATCCGATCATTGCACAGATATACATGGCTTTATTCTGGGATAAAAAGCGGGGGATGAGCAATACTCCGGCCAGATACCCGATGACCATAAAAAGAACGGTATAGCCTGTATAGTTTTCGGGGTCGGACAATCCAAGCGAGGAAGCATAATCCACAATACTGGCCATGGCAAGGGTCTCTACGCCTACATAAAACAACAGGGTAATCAATCCAAGGATCAGATGAGGAAATTGAAAAATACTGGTTTTCCCTTCTGCGTATGCACAAACCGAGTTTTGGTCTTTTTCATCTTCTCCAAGGGCTTTGACCTCGGGCAGAGGAATAAAATAAATCAGAATTCCCATGAGAATAAATACTCCGGTGACCAGACGGAAGGGGAGGAAGAGATCCTCCAGAGAAACTGCATTTAAATCCAGAAATAGGGCCAAAAATATCGGGGCAACCGCCCAGGCGGCTTTATTTGCAATTCCCATGAAACTCATTCGGGTGGCCGCACTTTCCATCGGCCCAAGGATGGTAATGTATGGGTTTACGGCTGCCTGAAGCAGGGTGTTCCCCATGCCGCTGATGAAAGAAGCCAGTATAAACAGCCAGAAACTTTGAAAACGTGCAGAAGGAATAAACAAATACAGGCCAAGAGCAAAAAATGCAAAAGAAAGCACCATGGATTTTTTATATCCTATCTTTTTAATAATCAGTCCGGAAGGATAACCGAAAATGACAAAGGTGGAAAAGGTGGCTGCCAGCACCATATATGACTGGGCATTGGAAATATCCAGCGCTTTGCGCAAAAAAGGAACAATGAGTCCGTTGATTCCGAGGGCAAAGCCGATCATGAAAAATAATACCCCTACGACAATGAGCGGGAAGAGATATTTTGGGGCGTTTCTCATATATGATGTGTAGTTAGTTTGACCGTTTATTCGGTTATTTCATCCATTGAATCCACTTTTTATCCTGTTCGTAACCTGTATTTACAATGGTGTCAATGAATTGCATTCCCCTGACCCCGTCTTCAATAGTCGGAAAGTCAAGCCATTCCGATTTTGGTTGTTGCCCATTCATTTTTGCCCGGACTGTAAGGGAAAAATTTCTGTAGATATTTGCAAAAGCTTCTACATAACCTTCGGGATGTCCCCCCGGAGTTCTGGTGTTGTGTTTTGCAATTGGAGACATATATCCGCCTCCGGTACGCACGATTTCGTTGGGTTTGTTCTGGTGTTTAATTATCAGTGTATTGGGTTCTTGCTGCGCCCATTCAATACCGCCATTTTCACAATAGATTCTGATGCGAAGATTGTTTTCTTCGCCCACGGCGACCTGAGATGCGGACAAAACGCCGGAGACTCCGCCTTCAAAACGCAGCAGGGCATTTCCGTTATCATCCAGCAATCTGCCGGGGACGAAGGTTTCCAGCTGGCCGCACATTTCCGTCACGTGAAGCCCGGTAATGTATTCTGCAAGATGCAATGCGTGGGTTCCGATGTCTCCCATACAACCCGCTTTACCCGAACGTTTCGGATCGGTTCTCCAGGATGCCTGGGCGTTTCCTTTATCTTCCGCTTTATCCGAAAGCCAGCCCTGCAGGTATTCAACATATACGGTCCGGACTTTTCCATAAAGGCCGCCGGTGATTCTTTCACGGGCTTCTTTTACCGTCGGATAACCCGAATAGACATGCGTCAGCGCGAGCGTCAATCCTGTTTCATCTACCAATTTTTTTAACTGTTTGGCTTCGTCAGAAGAAAAGGTGACAGGTTTATCTATGACTACGTGAAATCCGTTTTCCAGAGCAAGTCTGGCAGGATCGAAGTGTACTACGTTGGGGGTCACTATGGTGACAAAATCCATTCTTTCTCCTTCCGGTAATTTTACTTCTTTTTCAAACATTTCAGCGTATGTCTTATAGATACGGCTTTCAGGCAGAAAATAAGAGAGCCCTGATTGATGTCCGAGTACCGGATTTGCACTAAAACAGCCACAAACTAATTCTATCTGGTTGTCCATAAGTGCGGCAAGACGATGAACCGCTCCGATAAAAGCGCCGGTTCCGCCGCCGACCATTCCCATTCTAAGTTTTCTGTTCATATCAAAAGGATTGGGGTTAGATATATATTATCCTGCAATATAGCGATAATTGTGTTTTGTTTCAAGAAAAAAATCACACCAGCGGTTCCTGCTGGCTGAGGCAGTGGAAGCTTCCAAATCCCCACACAATATCGGTTGAGTCAATCCCTACCACTCGTCTTTCGGGAAAACAATCCCCGAGAATCTCCAGTGCATGATCATCTTGTTTACATTGGTAGACAGGAACAATGACGGCATTATTGGTTAGATAAAAATTTGCATAGGATGCCGGCAATCTTTGACCTTCCCAATATACAGGGTCCGGCATGGGGATTTCAGCAATGTTGATTTGTTTGCCCGATGCAAGGCGCATTGAGGAGAGCTTTTTGAGATTGTTTTGCAGATTCAGATAGTTTTCGTCTTTTTTTTTCTTTTCAACGGCAGTCACGACCGTATCCGGGCCGACAAAACGCGTCATGTCATCCACATGTCCGTCTGTGTCGTCTCCTTCAATGCCGTCTCCAAGCCAGAGGATCTTGTTTACTCCGTAATACTCACACAGTGTTTTTTCAATCTGTTCCCGCTTCATTCCGGGATTACGGTTTGGATTGAGTAAGCAGGCCTCCGTAGTCAGAATAGTTCCCTCCCCATTAAAATCAACCGATCCGCCTTCCATGCAGATCCCCGGATTAAAAACCGGAAGACTCATGGCAGAGGCGACTGATTCCGCAATCTTATTGTCATTCTCAGAAGGATATTTATTCCCCCATGCATTAAAAATCCAGTTTACGACCGCTTTTTTCTCCGGTATCAGAGGATTAACGACAAAACAGGGCCCGTGATCCCTGCACCAGACGTCGTCACTGGGATGAATATAAAACTCAATGGCTGAAAAATCCATTTCTTCTTCTCTAAACAAAGTTTCCAGATAGTTAAGCAAAGTCTGGTCATGCACATTGATTTTTACTTTTTCCGCAGTGGCTATACAACGAATAAATTGGTGGTATGGGCGGATGATTTTGTCCATTTTCCCCGGGAAAGAGGCTTCGTGAACAGGATAGGTCAGCCAGGTGGCTTCATGTTTTTCCCACTCGGCAGGAAATCGGTATCCGAGAGATTTTGGGGTTCCGGTCATATTGTTTTGTCTTGGTCTGTGCAAAGAAAAGACTTATTTTTTAAAGCTTTGACGATTCAGGGAAAGAAGATAATTAAGCCGATCTTTTTTCTTTTGCCAACAATTGTATATATTCGTGCCTTCAAAAAAATGTTGTTTTTATTTAATCTTTTTCTTCATGGCAGCTTTACAAAATATCAGGAATAGAGCCGGGGCAGCAGTTGCAATCATTATCGGTCTGGCTATGCTTGCATTCATCATAGGTGACTTTAGCGGTTCCGGGCAGGCTTTGTTTTCAGAATCCAGATACCGGGTTATTGAAGCCGCCGGAGAAACAGTCAGTATACAGGATTTTGAAACCAGACTTCAGGATTATACCGAATATATTACTACTACTACCGGACAATCTTCTTTTGATGAAGCTCAGACAGCATCTATCCGTGATCAGGTATATCAGCAGGTGTTGAGTGAAATCATTATGGGAAAAGAATATAAGGCTGCCGGTGTTGGAATTTCTTCTGATGAAGTTTTTGATATGGTTCAGGGTTCTGATCCTCATGAATATGTGAGACAATTATTTACAGATCCGCAAACCGGAGCTTTTGATAAAACTGCTTTGTTGCGGTTTCTGAAAAGTATGGATCTTGATGAAACGGGTAATCAGCGTAAATTCTGGTTAAATCTTGAAAGAGACATTACCAATCAGAGACTGGCAGAAAAATATACCCAACTGGTCGGTAAAGGCCTTTATGTTCCTTCATTTCTTGCCAAATCCGACTATCTGGAAAATAACAGAACCTTATCATTTACTTATATCAATCATCCTTATTCCGCGATTGCTGATTCTACCGTATCTCTGACCGATTCGGAAATTAAAGCATACTACAACGCCAATCTGAGTAAGTACAAACAGGATGCCTCCAGGGATTTTGATTATGTTGCCTTCCCGGTGGTCGCTTCTGAGGAAGATCGCGTGGCGCTTGAGTCGGAAATACAACAACTGAAAGAGGATTTTGGCACGGCTCCCGATGCTTCTGCTTATCTGGGGCTTAATTCTGACCAACCTATGGATATGTTCTTCTACGGAAAAGAAGAATTGCCTGTACAGGTTCAGCCTTTATTTGATGCGGAACCCGGAACGATGGTCGGTCCTTTTGAAGAAGAGGGCGCTTTAAAGGTTTCTAAGCTGATTAAAACCGGCAATTTCCCTGATTCATTGAGAATCCGTCAGATTGTTTTAGTGGCTCCCGCTGCCACCAATGAAGCCCTTACTGCCGTTCGCGATTCTGCAGAAGCAATTAAGGCTCAATTGGATAAAGGACAATCTTTTGAAAGTTTATTTGCCCTGCATTCTCAAAAGGGCGCCGGTCTTCCTGCTGACGGCGATATGGGATGGTTGCCTTACGGACAACTTCCTGATACCCTGTATCACCTTCCAAAGGGTGGAACCATGGTTTTGCAAAGTACCCAGAATGTTTTTATTCTTAAGGTTGAAGACATGAGAGGTGCTACAAAACGGGTGCAAATTGGCACATTGGTTAAAAATATTGAGGCAGGAACAGCCACTGTACAGAAAATTTATTCCGATGCAAGTCAATTTGCCGGTGAAAACAACTCTGCCGAATCTTTTGTAAAAGGAGCTGCAGAAAAGAAATTAAATATTGTCAACTGTGTACGGGTGGGAGCCAATGATCAGCAGGTCAATGGCATAGCAGATTCTCCGCGGGAGCTTATCCGTTGGGCATTTGAGGCTCAAAAAGAAGCTGTTTCCCCCATTTTTGATTTGGGTAGCGTTTATGTGGTTGCCGTGTTGAAGGATATTCACGAGAAAGGCCCGATGTCTTTGAGCGAGGCCGCTTATAATATTAAACAGACCCTGACAAAACAGAAAAAGGCAGCTCTTATCGCTCCGATGATGACCTCTGCAGGTGCTGATATTGCAACGATAGCCTCCAGGTTGTCTTTACCCCTGGATACGCTGAAAGAAGTTAATTTTGCTGCTTATACCCTCCCTTCCATTGGGATGGAGTATCAGGTGCTGGGAACAGCTTTTGCATTGAAACAGGGGTCTTTGTCCAAACCCATTGAAGGAACCGGCGGCGTTTATATGATTTATAACAATGAGGTTAAGGAACCTGCTCAGAGCGAGGATTATTCTGCTGAGAAAACCCGTTTGGGGCTTTCACTTCAGAACCGGGGGAATTATGAAACCTATGATGCATTGGTTAAGCTGTCAGATGTAGTAGACGGACGGATTAAGTTTTATTGATTTTTGCTTTATCCGGGAGTGAATTATTTTGCAATGATTTTCATTGCACTCCGGTAATTGATTATGGATAAGGATCATCATAAAAGTGCTTTATCAGTCAACAAGGGAGTCTCTCAACCTCCCTCTGTTGATGATTCTGCGGTATCCCGTTTTTTGCGGCATCGTAAAAAGGTTTTAAAAGCTGATGACTATGTAGATGGAATTCTGAACAGGAATACCGGCATATTAAGTCAGGCGATTACACTGATAGAGAGTTCTCTTCCTTCTCATTCGGAATTAGCACAGGAGATTATTGAACGTTGTCTTCCGTTTTCCGGTCATTCTTTACGTATTGGTATCACAGGGGTTCCCGGGGCCGGGAAAAGTACTTTTATTGAATCAATGGGTACTTATCTTACCCGTCAGCAAGGCAAAAGATTGGCTGTGCTGGCCATAGACCCTTCCAGTGAGCGTTCCGGCGGGAGTATTCTCGGAGATAAAACCCGGATGGAAGCGCTTTCTGTTGATCCCGATGCTTTTATCAGACCTTCTCCTTCTTCCGGTTCGCTTGGAGGAGTTGCAAGAAAGACCAGGGAAACCTCAGTACTTTGTGAAGCCGCGGGATACGATATTATATTTATAGAAACGGTAGGCGTGGGCCAGTCGGAAACGGCCGTTCATTCGATGACCGATTTTTTCCTTTTGCTTCAGATTTCCGGTGCCGGAGATGAGTTACAGGGAATTAAACGGGGAATCATGGAAATGGCCGATGGAATTCTGATCAATAAAGCAGATGGAGACAATGAGCCTAAAGCAAATATGGCCAAAGCTCAATATATTAATGCATTGCATCTTTTCCCCAAATCCCCTTCCGGTTGGAATCCGGAAGTTTTGACCTGTTCTTCTCTTTTGGGAGTGGGAATGAGTGATATCTGGAATATGCTGGAAAGATATTTTGAGAGAGTAGGAAGTAACGGATATTTAGAATACAAACGCAAAGAACAGGCACGATACTGGATGAACGAATTCATCCGGGACCGTTTTCTGTTTGCTTTCTATCAACACCCCCGGATGAAGGACAGTATTGCATTGATGGAGAAAAAAGTAATCTCGGGTGAAATTAGTCCTTTTACCGCAGCAAGGTATTTGCTCGATGCCTTTGAAAATCTCTCATTAAAAAAGAATTCCTGAACCTAATAAGCTCTTGCAAACAAGACTCTTCGGGAAGAAGGTTTTCCGGTTAAAATACACTTTCCTTCCTCCGGCGCTGCATCGAAGGGAATGCATCTGATGGTGGCTTTGGTCTCTTCTTTGATTCTTAATTCCGTTTCGGTAGTTCCGTCCCAGTGGGCGAGAATGAATCCGGGTTTTTCATCCAGAAGCCGTTTAAATTCTTCGTAGTCGTCAGTCTTGTAAGTGTTCTGATCTCTGAATTTCAATGCTTTATTGAAAATATTGGATTGAATATCCTCCAGAAGATTTTTGACATAGCCGGGGGCTTCATTGAAAGCAATCGTACATTTTTCAAGGGTATCTCTCCGGGCGATTTCGAGGGTGTTATTCTCAAGATCTCTCGGGCCTATGGCAATACGAACCGGAACGCCTTTGAGCTCGTGTTCCGCAAACTTAAATCCGGGTTTTACATGGTCACGGTCATCAAAATCGACCACAAGACCGAGCGCTTCAAGTTCTTTCTTCAATGGAAGAATTTTTTCAGTCAGCAGGCTCAATTGTTCTGATTTCTGATAAATCGGAACAATGACTACATGGACAGGCGCAATTTTCGGAGGAAGAACCAGCCCGTTATCATCAGAGTGAGCCATGATGAGGGCTCCCATCAAACGGGTAGAAACGCCCCAGGAAGTGGCCCATACATAATCAAGGGATCCTTCTTTTGAGGCAAATTTCACATCAAAGGCTTTGGCGAAATTCTGACCAAGAAAATGCGAAGTGCCTGATTGAAGGGCTTTGCCATCCTGCATAAGGGCTTCAATCGAATAGGTGTCAATCGCTCCGGCAAAACGTTCATTGGCGGATTTGGTTCCCTTAATGACCGGAATTGCCAGATAGTTCTCTGCAAAATCAGCATAAACCCCGATCATTTTCATGGCTTCTTCCATAGCTTCCTTTTCCGTGGCATGGGCAGTATGTCCTTCCTGCCAGAGAAATTCTGTGGTTCTGAGAAACAAACGGGTACGCATTTCCCATCTTACCACATTGGCCCATTGGTTGATCAAAAGGGGCAAATCTCTGTATGATTGAATCCATCCCTTATAGGTATTCCATATAATGGTTTCCGAGGTGGGACGTACAATGAGTTCTTCTTCCAGTTTGGCGTCTTCATCCACAATCACCCCGTTGCCATCGGGGTCGTTTTTAAGCCGGTAATGGGTTACCACGGCGCATTCTTTGGCAAAACCTTCCACATGGCTGGCCTCACGGCTGAAAAAGGATTTAGGAATAAACAGGGGGAAATAGGCATTGCTGTGTCCTGTCGCTTTGAATTTTTGATCCAGCACGTTTTTCATGTTTTCCCATATGGCATGTCCATAAGGTTTTATCACCATGCATCCGCGAACGGATGAATTATCTGCCAGCCCGGCTTTAACCACCAGGTCGTTATACCACTGTGAATAATTTTCTTTCCTGCCTGTAATTTCCTTAGCCATGTTTGGATTGGTATGGTTTTTGTTTTACCTTAGTCGGGGTAAATGCTGCCCCTTTTACGGGTGCAAAATTAAAAAAATAAAAGAAACTCAGGGAGGACGCTACTATGAAAAAGCAAATTATATCTTTAGCTCTTTCCGGCCTGATGCTCGGAGGCTGTTCATCATCTTATACTACCACTTCACTGAGCAATGATGATGTCTATTATTCAGCATCATCCGGCCGTAAGAGTTCTGTTGTATCAGGTTCTTCACAATATATAAGGCCTGATCAGACTGTGGTGACTCCGGCAGAGTCCAGAACATCCGCTCCTGAACAGCTGACGGATTATGAAAAATACAGAATGTCGCTTGAACAGGAGGGAGAAACCCCGGTTTCATCCGTTGATCCGAAGGGGGATTCTTATGTTGCAAATCCCGATGAAGCGGTAGTCTCTGCAGAGGATTACTATATGGATTCCCGCAATAGTTACATTGTAAACAATTACTATTATCTGGATGATCCTTATTACCGTGATTTTAATTTCTCTTCTCGTATATACCGTTTTGTTCGTCCCTATTATTGGGCCGGATATTATGATCCTTTTTTCTGGGGTTATTACGGTGGCTTTGGCTATGATCCCTTTTACTGGGGCGGAGGTCTGAGTATAGGCATCGGCTTTGGATGGGGATATGGATATGGCTGGGGCGGAGGCTGGGGTTATCCCTATTACTCACCCTATTACTCACCCTATTGGGGTGGATACTGGGGCTGGAACTATCCGTACTACGGTTATCGGCACTACTTAAGAGATGATTTCCGCCGTGCTAACTACGAGCCTGTTACCCGCAGATCTTCTCCTATGTATTCCGGACTTTCCAATCGCAACAGTGTGAGTAATGCATACGGTGCCGGCGGATCTTCAGTGAGACGTACCTCTGCATCTACACAGACCGGAGTCTCACAGAGACGTACGACCGGAAGTGCCTCAACTACTTCACGGGGTACAGTTTACACCCGTCCGGGAGTTTCTACGGGCAGGGTCTCCACGGCACAAAGAGAAGCTACTTCTTCAACAGGCAGGGTCTCTACGCAGCAAAGATCGACAACGCAGCAGGGGGCCGCTTCCACACAGCAAAGGACTACACCCACTTCCAGGAGTTCATCTACTTATACCCCGACCTATAACAGACAGGGATCAACAGGAACCAGATCTTCAGGTACACGTATTCAGAGCGGAACTTCTTCTTCCGGCTCCCGTGTTTCAACCCCTGCATACCGTTCCGGCGCATCTTCTGCTCCTTCCTACGGACGGAGCAGCAATTACGGGGGCGGGAGTTCTTCTCCTGCGCCTTCTTCTTCCGGATCCGGCGGAGGTGCCCGTTCAGGCGGCGGTAGTCGTCGTTAATACTTTTCAGCAACATGGAGCTGCATACTACCATTGAAAAACAAATTATTATAGTATGAACCGAACATGTTGCTTTACAGCGCCCAAGAGTATGAAAATACTTTCCAGCAACATGGAGCTGCATACTACCATTAAAAAGAAAATTATTATAGTATGAAACACCCATGACGATATAGACGTCCGAGAGGATGAAAATTAAGGTCTCACTCTCGTATCTTTGATC
>JAQVSH010000006.1 GCA_028700615.1 Bacteroidales bacterium | reverse complement strand
GAAGCGATTTCCGGAGTATTTCCAGTATTTTTTCGGAGGGCAGATCAGATAAGACTTTATTTTCCTGTAAACGAACAGCGCATTCATGGCTGTATAAAAGGTGATTACGGCTCAAAAAAGAACGGCAGATTAACGCCTGCACCCGATCTCCATTGAATCAAACATATCCGATACAGCCGCCGAAAATCCCGCGGGCATGGGTTTCAATGGAGGCTATAGCTTTCATGGCCGATACCTTGGGAGTGCCGGTAAGAACAGGAGAGGGGAATACTTCGGCAAAAAGATTTTCTGAAGATTCCTCCTGAGAAATTTCACCGCTGATCCGGGATACCAGATGCAATATTTTCGCTTGCTCCTGAAGTTCGCAGTAAGATTCAATCCTGACCTTCTGAGTATGTCGGCTTAATTGTTCTATGGATTGATTTACAATAATTTCATGTTCTCTGCTGCCGTCCGGGTTATTGAACTGCATGGAGTGGGCCAATTCCTTGTCCTTTGTTTCATTTCCGGTTCGCTGAGCCTGCCCCGCCAGGAGAGACAGATAGGCCTTTCCTTTTTTTACTACCAGCAGAGGCTCCGGAGAGGAACCAAAGATATGGTAGTCTCCGAAACTAAAATAAAAAAGATAAGAAGAAGGGGCTAACGACCTCAGAGCACGGTATACTTTAAAATCATCCCCGTGATATTTCTGCTCATACCGGCTGGATAAAACCAGCCTCGGAATCTCCTGAAGTTCTGGGTCCAGATCTTTCATTTTTAGTAAAAAATCTTCTGTAGCGGAACTCCGGGTTTCTTTCCCGATGCGGAAGAAATCTTCTTCTTTGGGATTTCCTTCATCGATCAGGGTCAGAATTTCTCCGATCCGGCTTTTTTCTCCCGGAGTCAAATATTCCGAAAGAATCAATGTGTTTTCTTTATGGTTAATCTGAATGACAAAGTGAAAAAAAACATATGCTACCTCAGGAATATCACGGTGCTCTTCGGTTTTGGGAGGAAACCCGATGCCGGAAAGATCCGGGTCAAAGTATTTTGCTGATTCATACTGGCAGTATCCGAAAATTCCAGACATCGCCGATGTTTCGTCATCTCCGGTAATGACCAGATGGTTCATAAATTGTTTCAATTTTTCTGCTGCGGTTTCTTCAGGACCGATTTCCGAAACATTCACTGTTCCGTCCGGAAGGGTAATATTGATATGATCATCCGTAATGGAAAAACGGGCCAGGGGATCGAATCCGATATAGGAATGATTTTCTTTTTGATGATCAAAATCAGTACTTTCCAGCAAAACGGATTCAGGAAAACGATTTCGGATCTTGAGATAGATGCCTACCGGAGTTTGCAGATCGGACAGCAGACTGACCGAATGACAGGTGATATTGTATTTTGTGGAGGAAGTGTGCATCATTGTGTTTTTATCTGTATAGATGATTCCTGGTTGATGTTAAATGCTTTTCTGTAAAATGTTGCTAGTTAGCCAGTTGGAGATAATCTTTTCGCCCATGGGGGTAAGCACCGATTCTGGATGAAACTGAACCCCTTTCACATCAAATTGTTTGTGAGATAATGCCATGATTTGACCTTCATTGTCAAGGGCTGTGACATGAAGACAAGCAGGCAGATTTTCGGGATCTACTACCCAGGAATGATATCTGCCTCCTTCAAATACAGAGGGGAGTCCCTGAAAAAGTATTTCAGTCTCATCCTTCACAAGAATTGGCGTACTGATCCCGTGGAGAACAGATTTCAGATTGATAAGACTTCCCCCGAAGGCCTGGGCAATGGCTTGTTGTCCCAGACATACGCCAAGAATACTTTTTGAAGCAGCATATCTTCGGATTACCGGAAGAAGTAATCCGGCTTCTTCCGGAATCCCGGGTCCGGGAGAAAGTACGATCTTGTCAAAACGTTCGATCTCATCCAGGGTGATTTTATCATTACGGTACACTTCAAGGTCGTGATAACCCAGAGAATAAATAGCATGCACCAGGTTATAAGTGAAAGAATCGTAATTGTCAAAGATTAATATTTTAGGTGTCATCGCGCTGAGATTAGTTTTTCAGTTGATTGGCAATATCAATGGCTCGTTTGAGCGCTGCAAGTTTGTTTTTGACTTCTTCGAGTTCGGTCTCTTCATCCGATTTGGAAACAATTCCGGCTCCGGCCTGATAAATCAGAAGATTGTTCTTACTCAGGAACGACCGGATCGTAATGGCCTGGGTGAAATCTCCGTTGAGCCCGATGTATCCGATACAACCACCGTAGAATCCCCGTCCGTGGCTCTCTATTTCGTCTATCAGCTGGATGGCTCTTACTTTAGGCGCTCCGGAGAGCGTTCCTGCCGGAAAAGTATCGGCAAACAATTTGAAAGGATTGGTTCCTGGTATGATTTCTCCGCTTACCCTTGACACCAAATGGAGAACATGCGAATAGTACTGTACTTCACGGAAGATTTCCAGTTTTACCTTTTGGGTATTTCTTGCCAGATCATTTCTTGCCAGATCAACCAGCATGACATGTTCCGCATTTTCTTTAGGGTCATGTAGTAATTCCTCCGCCAACTGTTTGTCTTTTTCATCATCCCCGGTTCTTTTGAAGGTGCCGGCAATGGGATCTACATAGGCTTTACCCTTCCGGATCATTAAATGGGTTTCGGGAGATGATCCGAAGATACGATAGGATCCGAAGTCAAAATAGAAGAGGTAAGGAGAAGGATTGATGGAACGAAGCGCCCTGTAAACCTTGAAATCATCACCCTGAAAGGATTGTTCGAAACGGCGGGATAAAACAATCTGAAAAACATCTCCCCGGAAACAATGTTTTTTCCCCTCTGTAACCATTGCTTTGTATTGCTCATCACTAATGGAAGAATACTCCTCTCCGCAGCTATGGAAATTGTAGGAAGCAAAATTTTTGTTTTCCAACAGAGTGATGATCTCATCCATTTTACTCTCTTCTCCCGGGAAAAGATTTTCCACAAGCACCATCTCATTTTTGTGATGATTTACCCCTACAATGTATCGGTAAAAGGTGTAATGTATTTCGGGGATTTCCGCATCTTCCGGTGATTGATTTTTCAGGGTAATGTCCTCAAAATACCTGACTGCTTCAAAATTGCAATAACCAAATAATCCGTTGATCCCCAGAAGATTATTAGATTCATTGGTTTGGAAACAAGCTGTAAAATCCCTCATACACCCGGATACTCTGCAATCCGGAGAAATTTTACGGATTTCCCGGATTCCTTCCGGGAAATTCATGGTAATTTCTTCCTGCCGGACTGAAAATGAGGCGGCCTGATCAAAAGCAATAAATGAAAAACTGTTTTCTCCTCCGTGATAATCAGAGCTTTCCAATAAGGTGGTATTGGGATATTGATCTCTGATTTTGAGATAGATACCGATCGGGGTCTGAAGATCGGCCAGCATACGTCTGGAATTAACCTGAATGGAATAAGTCTTCATTCTTTATCTTTTTAAGAAGGTTGGAAATTGTTCAATGTATGCGGGCATGTCTTTGTCGCCCCGGCCCGAAACGGTAACGACGACAATATCTTCAGGATTAAATCGGAATTTCATCAGGGCTCCCAGGGCATGAGATGATTCCAGCGCCGGTACGATGCCTTCCAGCCGGGTAAGGGCAAAAGCGGCTTCTACCGCTTCCTGATCTGTAATGGCCTCGACCCGCGCCCTTCCGGTTTTAGCCAAATAGGCGTGAAGCGGGCCGATCCCCGGGTAATCCAGTCCGGCTGAAATAGAATATGGCTCCTCTATTTGTCCATCAGGAGTTTGTATAATCAGGGTGCGGCAACCATGAATGACGCCTTCTCGTCCGAGATGAATAGTTGCTGCCGATTGTCCGCTCTCTAATCCCAAACCTGCGGCTTCGGCCGATACAAATTTTACTTTGTCATTTTCCAGATAATGATAATAGGTTCCGGCAGCATTGCTTCCCCCTCCGACACAGGCGAACAAATAGTCCGGATAGTCACGGCCCTCTTTTGAAAGCAGCTGCTTTTTTATTTCCTCACTGATGACAGATTGAAGCCGTGCCACCATATCCGGGTATGGGTGAGGCCCGATGGTGGAACCAATGACATAAAAGGTGTCGGAGGGATTACAACACCAATCACGGATGGCTTCATTGGTGGCGTCTTTCAGAGTCTTATTGCCGCAGGTTACCGGGACCACTGTGGCTCCCAGCATTTCCATTTTCTGGACATTGAGATATTGGCGTGCGATATCCGTTTCTCCCATAAAGACAAAACATGGCATATCCAATAAGGCGCAGACGGTCGCGGTGGCTACCCCGTGTTGTCCGGCTCCGGTTTCAGCAATAATGCGGGTTTTGCCCATTCTTCTGGCTAATAAAACCTGCCCGATACTGTTGTTTATTTTGTGGGCTCCGGTGTGGTTCAGATCTTCACGTTTAAGGTACACCTTTGCCCCAACCCGTTCAGAAAGCCTCCGGGCATAATACAGAGGGGAGGGACGTCCTACGTAATCCCGTAATAATTCCTGGTATTCGTCTTGAAAATCAGGGCTATTCATAATGTTCAGGTAACAGGCGCCCAGTTCTTCTACGTTTTTATGGAGAATTTCCGGAATGAAGGCTCCTCCGTAGGGCCCGTAATATCCGTCAGAATCGACATGAAAGGTTGTGTGCATAATTTATGTTTGTGAAGGTTAGAAATAAAAAAGGCCCGTCGTGAGTTCGACGGGCCTTTTTATGCTTTTTATCTGGATCAGGTATACAAACAGGAGGCTTCTCTCACGTAGTAAGAATAAGGGAACGCCACCACCAGTTTGTTGCCATCACTTTGTTCATGATCTGTTGTATTTGCTGCAAAGATGAAAGAATTTTCTTAATCCGCCTCTTTTTTATAGGTTTTTTTATTTATTGCCCTGAATTTTTTCTCTTTCAATCATGTAAAAAATTGATAATAGGTATTTTATAAAAATTTCTATACTTTAGCCTTTTATCTCTTTTTCAGGGGAACAAATGGCTGGGTCTCATAGACATTTTTATAGGCGGGCCTGATAATCCTCCTGCCGCTGAAATTGAGTTCTTCAATCCGGTGCGCCGTCCATCCGGTAATGCGGCTCATGGCAAACAATGGAGTGTATACTTCCTGTGGAAGGCCGATCATATCATAAACAAAGCCCGAATAAAAATCCACATTGGCACAAACCCTTTTGTTTACCTTATTTCCTTTGAAGTTCATAAAATTTTCGATGCTCCTTTCTTCCAGCAATTCCAGAAAATTATATTCTTCCTCCCGTTGCTTTTCTTTTGCCAGATCTCTGGCCATTTCTTTTAACAGAAGGGCTCTTGGATCGGAAATCGTATAAATGGCATGGCCGATTCCATAAATCAGGCCGGTTCGGTTGTACACTTCTTTACGCAGCATCTTGTTCAGATATTCGTCAATCTCTGTGACATTCGTCCAGTGATGAATATTTTCCTTGAGATGATCAAACATTTTCATCACCGCAAGGTTGGCTCCACCATGAAGAGGCCCTTTCAGGGATCCGATGGCTGCCGCGATGGAAGAATAGGTATCGGTTCCCGTAGAACTGGTTACCCGTACGGTAAAAGTGGAGTTGTTTCCTCCTCCGTGTTCGGCATGCAATATCATGGAACGATCCAAAATTTTAGCTTCCAGTTCCGTATATTCTCCTTTCAGCATGAAGAGAAAGTTTTCCGACATGGACAGGTTCTCTTTGGGATGCCTGATGTGCAGAGACCTTCCCATATTACTGTGGCGCACAATATTGTATGCATAGGCAATAATGGTCGGGAACTTGGCGATCAGATCGATGGATTGACGCATCAGGTTTTCTGCGGACGTATCATCGGGATTTTCATCGAAGGTGTACATTTCAAGCACTGACCGGGCCAGAATATTCATAATATTTTGGCCCTCCAGGTCAATAATGTTCATCTTTGTTTTTTGACTCAGGGGCATGCGGTCATAGATCAGTTCTTCAAATAAAGCAAGGGTTTCCCGATCGGGCAGATTCCCTGAAAGCAGGAGATAAGCCGTTTCTTCAAATCCATAACGTTTTTCCGAATGAATTCCTTTCACCAATTCCTCTACATCAATTCCCCGGTAGTACAATTTGCCGGGAACGGCTTCTACCTGTCCGTCAGGAAGCCTTTGATAACCAATGACATCTCCTATTTTGGTTAAACCGACCAGTACTCCCGAATGATCCTCATTGCGTAAGCCTCTCTTCACATTGTATTTTTCAAAAAGATCGGGAGTAATGTCACTGGTGGTTTTTACCGACTCTGACAGTTTGTATATCATGTATTCTTTCTTCATGGTATTTCTGTTTTCTGAATTCATTTTACTCTTTTCTGGTTTCCGGACTGCCCGGATTAAATGGTTTCTATTCTTTTCAACATTTCATCTTTAAAAGCCAGGGTGGATAAACTTTTTCCGTTTGGCATAAAACGGGCCAGATCCTGTGTGGCATTTCCGCTCAGGAAACAGTCTTCCATGGCTGTGGTAATAAGAGCCGCCGCCTGATCCCATCCCAGATATTCCAGCATCATAACGGCTGAAAGAATCATGGAAGACGGATTCACCTGATTCTTCCCCGCAATATCCGGTGCGGTTCCGTGGGTGGCTTCAAAAATGGCATGTCCGGTCTGACTGTTGATGTTGGCACCCGGGGCTATGCCGATCCCGCCTACCATGGCAGCCAGCTGATCGGAAATATAATCCCCGTTCAGGTTGAGGGTGGCAATGACAGAATATTCTTCAGGTTTAAGCAGGGTGTTTTGCAGAAAGGCATCAGCAATGACATCTTTAATCACAACCTTTCTCTCCTGTATAGCCTTTTTCAACGCTTCCTGCGCTTTTTCCGGACCTTCGCTTTTTTTAATCTGATCGTACTCTGTCATCAAAAAAGTCCGGTCTGAAAACTCTTCCCGGGCGAGCTCATATCCCCACTGCCTGAACATACCCTCCGTATACTTCATAATATTTCCTTTGTGAACGATCGTCACAGAAGGAAGATTTCTTTCAATTGCATAGCGGATGGCAGCCCGGATGAGTCTCCGGCTTCCTTCTTCGGATACCGGCTTAACCCCAAAAGATGAAGTCTCCGGAAAACGTATTTTATTGACCCCCATCTCTTCCGTAAGAAAATGAAGAAATTTTTCCGCTTCAGGAGTCCCTTGCTTCCATTCAATGCCTGCATAAATATCCTCTGTGTTTTCCCGGAAAATGGTCATGTTCACCTTTTGCGGTTCTTTTACAGGAGACACCACCCCTTTAAACCAACGGACCGGTCTGAGACATACGTAAAGATCAAGAGTTTGCCTCAGCGTTACATTTAAAGAACGGAAACCCCCTCCTACAGGGGTGTTTAACGGCCCTTTCATGCCTACAAGGTGGTCTCTCAGGCTGTCCAGGGTTTCATCGGGAAGTGGGCTTCCGGTGAATCGGTATGCTTTTTCTCCTGCCAGTACCTCTGTCCATGCTATATGACGGCTGTTTCCATAGGCCTTACTGACGGCCTGATCCACTATTTCCAGGGTTACAGGGGTGATTTCAGCGCCTACACCATCTCCTTCGATGAAAGGCACGATGGGAACAAGAGGAACCTTTAGTTTCCCCTGAGCATCCAGCGCTATTTTTTCCGGTTTATCCATATCATTTCTTATTTTCAATAAAATTCTGATTATCTGCAATTTAAAGCAGACCCTGACTTAAACCATTGGATCTGTTGCTCATTGTAAGAATGTGCCGCCTGAAAATCTTCTTCAGATCCGTCCTCATGATACAACTTCACCCAAAGAGGTTTTCCGGGAGAAAATTCCCGGATGCCGGAGATAGAAATTTTATCTTTTTCTCTGATTTTATCATAATCAGAAGGATTTATAAATGTGAGCGCCAGCATGCCCTGCTTTTTCAGATTGGTCTCATGAATTCTGGCAAACGACTTAACCAAAACCACTTTAACATTCAAAAATCTGGGTTCCAGGGCGGCGTGTTCCCTGGAGGAACCTTCTCCGTAATTTTCTTCGGCAACAATAACCGATGAAATCCCTGCAGCTTTAAATTGTTTAGCTACCGAAGAGACTTCTTCATATTTTCCGTTTGCGGGGTTAAATATCTGGTTGGTCTTGCCATTAAAGCAGTTCACAGCCCCCATCAGAAGATTGTCGGAAATATTTTCCAGATGTCCCCTGAATCTCAGCCAGGAACCTGCCATAGAGATGTGATCTGTGGTACATTTTCCCGAAGCCTTGATCAATAAAGACATTTTTTCAAAGTCAACGGGGTTCAACGGAGGAAATGGGGCTAATTTCTGAAGTCTCTTTGAATGGGGGTCAATCCGGGGATCTTCTCCTTTCCCTTCAGAAGAAGGGGCAATATACCCGTTTTCTCCGGCTTCAAATCCAGCGGGCGGTAATTCGGGCCCTTCAGGAGGGGTCAGCATTATTTTTTCTCCGGACTCGCTGACCAATGCATCTTTCATCGGGTTGAAACGAAGGTCTCCGGCCAGCGTAAGCGCCACTACGATTTCGGGAGAAGTCACAAAAGCGAGGGTATTAGGATTTCCGTCCACTCTTTTGGCAAAGTTCCGATTGAAAGAGGTCACGATAGCATTGGGCTTTTCCGGGTGATCATTCAGCCGGTTCCACTGACCGATACAGGGACCGCAGGCATTGGCCATTACCAGGCCTCCCACAGCGGTCAGATCTCCCAGGATGCCGTCTCTTTCGGTAGTATATCTCACCTGTTCCGATCCGGGGTTAATCAATAACCGGGCTTTGGGTTTTATGTTTTGGGATACTGCCTGACGGGCGATAGAAGCGGCACGGCTGAGATCCTGGTAGGAAGAGTTAGTGCAGGAGCCTATCAGGCCTATTTCCATTTTTGCAGGATAACCCTTTTCTTTTACATAAGATGCAAATTCCGAAATCGGAAATGCTGCATCAGGGGTGTAGGGACCATTGATATAAGGTTCGAGTTGATCCAGATCTATTTCAATCAGGCGGTCATAATAGATTTCCGGGTTTTCAGCGGTTTCGGGATCTGCCTGCAGGCACCAACTGATTTTTCCGGCCAGGTCGGCAACTTCTTTTCTGCCTGTGGCACAGAGATATCTGTACATGGATTCATCATATCCGAAGACAGAAGTGGTGGCTCCGACTTCGGCTCCCATATTGCAGATAGAGGCTTTACCGGTGGCAGAAAGAGAAGATGCGCCTTCTCCAAAGTATTCGATAATGGCATTGGTTCCTCCCTTTACTGTCAGGATGCCTGCCAGTTTCAGTATGATATCTTTGGGAGAAGCCCATCCGCTGAGTTTTCCGGTGAGTTTGACCCCGATGATTTCAGGCATTTTAAGTTCCCAGGGCATTCCGGTCATCACATCGACCGCATCGGCGCCTCCAACCCCGATAGCCAGCATTCCCAGACCTCCTGCATTGGGTGTGTGAGAATCTGTTCCGACCATCATTCCTCCCGGGAAAGCATAGTTTTCAAGTACTACCTGATGAATAATTCCGGCCCCGGGTTTCCAGAACCCGATGCCATAACGATTGGCTGCATTTTTAAGAAAATCATAGACTTCTCTGTGAAGAGTGATCGCTTTTTCCAGATCCTGCAAAGCTCCGGATTCGGCTTTAATCAGGTGGTCACAGTGTACAGAAGCCGGTACGGCAGTATGGTTTCTTCCGGCATTCATAAATTGCAGCAGGGCCATCTGAGCCGTTGCATCTTGCATGGCTACGCGGTCCGGACGGAAGTTTGCATAATCTTTTCCTCTTTTGAATAATCCGGTATTTTCCGGATCAAAAAGATGAGCATATAAAAGTTTTTCAGCCAACGTCAAAGGCCTGCCGAAAAGTTTCCGGACACGCTCTGTTTTCAGGGGAAACGAGGCATATACCCCGCGGATCATTTCTATATCAAAAGACATATTGGTTGGAAGATTAAAGGATTACATACTGTAAATTTAACCGTTTTACATCAAATGAAATGAAAGCGCATCGTATCTATGGAGGAGGTTCATTTCATCCATTTTAAACGAAGACTGTTTGTGACCACACTCACACTGCTCAACGCCATGGCTGCCCCGGCAATCATAGGATTCAACAAAAATCCGTTCAGCGGATATAAGACCCCTGCAGCAATTGGGATGCCGGTGAGATTATAAATAAACGCCCAGAACAGGTTTTGCCGGACGGCTCGTACGGTTTGTCCCGAAAGTTTTATGGCCGCAACAATTTTTAAAAGATCTGAAGAAATCAGGGTGATTTTCGCGGTATCCATGGCGATATCCGAACCGTGTCCCATGGCAATGCTTACATCCGCTCTCGCCAGCGCTGCACTGTCATTGATCCCGTCTCCGGCCATTGCTACGATTTTGCCATCCGCCTGCAGGGCTTTGATGTACTCTTCTTTCCCGGCAGGTAACATTTCGGCCCTAAAATGCGTAATTCCGGTTTGTAAAGCCATGGCTTCCGCTGTTTTCGGATGATCGCCGGTAAGCATGTGTACTTCAATACCCATATTTTGTAATTGTCGTACCGCTTCTGCCGAAGTCTTTTTCAAAGGATCCGTGACGGCGATTAGTGCCAGTATACTTTTTCTTCCGGCAAACCAGAGCACTGTTTTTGCTTCTTTTTCCCATTGCAGCTCTTTTTCTGTGAACGCGGCGGGAATTGAAATATGATTTTCTTCAATCAGTCTTTTATTTCCGACCCAATAGGAATTTTCCCCAAACATAGCCCTGACCCCTTTGCCCGGTATGTTTTCAAAATTTTCTACCAAAACTTCTTCCTGCTCCGAAAAATACTTCACAATAGCTTCTGCAAGAGGATGTTCTGAAATTTTTTCAATGCTCAGTAATAGGTTCTTGTCGGAGACACTTTCTTCACTCCAAAAACAATCGGTGACTACCGGATTCCCTTCCGTAAGAGTGCCGGTTTTATCGAGAACCAGTGTATTCACTTTATGAGCCATCTCCAGCGCTTCTGCATCTTTGATCAAAATACCCTGTTCCGCCCCCTTCCCGAGACCTACCATAATGGCTGTCGGAGTGGCCAGCCCCAGTGCACAGGGACAGGCAATCACCAATACGGTGACCAGAGACATGATTCCGTATGTGAGGCCGTTGTCTCCTCCCAAAAGGTACCACAGAAAGAAAGAGAGTAAAGCAATCAGGATAACAACCGGTACAAAAACAGCCGCAACCCGATCCGCGAGCTTCTGTACCGGCGCTTTACTGCCCTGTGCTTCTTCTACCCTTTGGATAATTTGTGCCAGCAGAGTATCTTTTCCAATCTTTTGTGCGGTATATTGAAAACTGCCTTTCTGATTCAGTGTGCCGGCAAAAACCGGATTTCCTTCTTTTTTGTGCACAGCAACAGCCTCTCCGGTCATCATGCTTTCGTTTACAAAAGAGGATCCGGAAAGCACAACACCGTCCACGGCAATCTTTTCTCCCGGCCTTGCCAGCAGGACATCTCCGGGTTTCACTTCTGCGATAGGTACTTTTATAGAAATTCCGTTTTCTATTCTGTAGACTTCTTCAGGTTGAAGCCCCATCAGTTTTTTGATGGCCGTGTTTGTTTTTGTCTTGGCTTTTTCTTCCAGTAATCTTCCCAGTAAAATAAAAGTAATGACTACGGCGGCCGCTTCAAAATATACATGCGCATGAATCCCTCTTGCTTCCCAGAAGGCAGGGAAAAGGGTGTTAAATACACTGAAAACATAAGCCACTCCTGTACTTAAAGCCACCAATGTATCCATATTGGCGGTTTTTAAGCGGGCTTGTTTCCATGCATTCAGATAAAAATTTCTTCCAAAAAGAAATATCACCGGAGTGGAAAGTACCCAGAGAATATAATTAGCATAAGGAATTTGCATAAAAAACATTCCGATCATCACTGTGGGCAGGGTAAACAGCATAGCCCCCATAATTCCGGTTTTCAACCGTTTGAGGTATTCCCGGTTTATTTCTTCCAGATGACTTGCCGAGGATTCTTCTTGAGTGATCAGCAAATCAAAACCGATGGCCCGGATGGATTTTTGAAGATCATCAAGGGTTACTTTCCCGCGGGTAAACTCAATCCGGGCGCTTGCATTGGCAAGATTTACAGCGGCCGAAAGGACTCCGGATTGTTCTTTCAGGGTTTTCTCAACACGCGAAGCACAAGATGCACAATGCATTCCGGTGACAGGAAGAGTTTTTATTAAGTTTTCTGAGTCCATTTCTGAAGCCATTACATTAAACATAAAACAAATCTTTTTACATATTGTTTATTGCCGATGTAATGAACTCTATAAGTTGCTTTAAAAAACCCGCGAATCTGATAATGATTTTCCACAATGAGGGAGTTGTAATTTCTCTTATTAGATGATATTTGTTTTGTGGAAATATTTACATTTGTTTCACTAAACCCTAAAATCCAAACCGTTATGAAAAAATTAATTTTTCTTTTTTCATGGGTTCTGTTAGGATCTTTTTCTGCAAATGCGCAGATCCAACAAGCCTTCTTCATGGATAATACGCCTGTAAGCCGTACTTACAATATTGCCATGAAACCTGCCTGGGGCTTTTATATCGGATTGCCTGTCAGTGATATTAATTTTGGGGTAAATACTACCGGCGCCAATTTCGGAGATTTGTTCTTCAAGGAAAATGGAGATTATACCTCTATTTTTGACGACAATATTTCCGATGCCCGTAAACAACAGTTTCTGAATGATATCAGCAACGATGTACAAATGGGTACAGACATCAGGTTTACACCCTTTTCTCTGGGATTTGGAAACGGAAAAAACACGTTTGGATTAAGCTTTTCACAACGTCTTGATGTGCAGATGAATATGCCTAAAGAATTGTTTGAAATTATTCTTTTTGGAACCGATGAGGTCGCCGGGGGAACGGATCTGAGTGGCACTGCTTTGTCTATAAATACTTTTTCTGAAATAGCTTTTACATACCGGCGTCAGATCACCGAATCCCTGGCAATCGCGATTCGGCCCAAATTATTATCTGGGACCGGGTATATACAGTTTACCGGAAATCAATTGGTTATGACGCCTGAGCCTGATCCCCGGCTAAGTGTAAATATTACCGGAGAGTCAGCAGGGGCCATGAAGCTTTTGATAGAAGACGGAAAGTATAAAGAAGTGGAATTTGATTCAGAGGGTTTAGGGAGTAATCTGGGTTTTGGCATTGATCTCGCGGCTTCCTATGAAAGGGGAAAACTCAGACTTGGTGCTGGAATTAATGATATTGGTTTTATCAAATGGTCTAAAAACGCTCAGGAATTTACCGGAAACGGAGAGATTGAAGTGGACCCCGAAGGGGATGACGGTTTTGAAGGATCTCTGGAAGAATCTCTGAACATGACCTCAACGCCTTCTGAATTCAAAACCAGTCTGAATGCGGTCCCTTTTCTGACTGCGCGGTATCATCTTACCGGTAAAATTTCCACAGGCGCTCTATTGTATGGCAATAAGATCGGAGATAAATTTAAACCGTTTTTTACTTTGGGAGCCAATTTTCAACCTACCCGATGGCTGGAAAGTTCAGTTACCTACACCATGCGTGAAAAATCTTTCTCAAACCTGGGAGTGGCGCTTTCGGCGAGACTCGGGGTAATTCAGCTTTACCTCGCTTCTGACAATCTTCTGTCGGTCATCAGTCAGGAAAATGCCAATTATTTTAATGCCCGTTTTGGCCTGAACTTTGTAATGGGGCAGGGGAGGACATTGAGGCAAAAGCATGGCTCAGATCTGCTTTAATATCTTCAATGTGTTCAATGCCTACCGAGACCCTCAAAACTCCCGGAATAACGCCTGAACTCAATTGCTCTTTCTCATCCAGTTGACTGTGGGTGGTGGTTGAAGGGTGGATAATCAGGGTTTTGGCATCTCCGACATTGGCCAGATGACTGATCAGTTTTACGTGATTCACGATCTGATCGGCCGCCTCTTTGCCGGCTTTCACCTTAAAACTTAAAACGCCCCCGAATCCGTTCTTTAAATATCTTTTGGCAAGGGCATGGTAAGGATTTTGAGGAAGCCCCGGATATTCCACATATTCTACATCGGGTTGTTTTTCCAGCCATAGCGCCAGTTCCAATGCATTGCTTACATGTCGCTCAACCCGTAGGGACAAGGTTTCCAAACCCTGAAGCAAAAGGAAGGCATTGAAAGGGCTCAGGGTGGCCCCGTAATCTCTTAAACCTTCAACCCTTGCCCGAATGATGAAAGCAATATTTCCGAAAGGGCCCGGAGTTCCGAATACATCCCAGAATTTCAGTCCATGATATCCTTCAGAAGGTTCGGTAAACTGAGGATATTTCCCGTTACCCCAATTGTAATTTCCTCCGTCTACAATGACTCCTCCGATACTGGTCCCGTGGCCGCCGATCCATTTGGTGGCTGATTCCACGACTATATTGGCCCCGTGTTCAAGTGGTCTGAAAAGATATCCGCCGGCTCCGAAGGTATTGTCAACTACCAAAGGAATATCATGTTTCTGTGCAATCCTGGCAATGGCATCAAAATCCGGAATATTATATCTGGGATTTCCGATCGTTTCCAGGTAGATGGCTTTTGTTTTGGCGTCAATTTTTTTTTCAAAATCTGCCGGATTGTCTCCATCAATAAAATGTACATGAATCCCCAGCCGTTTGAACTGCACCTTAAACTGGTTATAGGTACCTCCGTACAAATAAGAAGTAGAAATGATATTGTCTCCGGCCTGGGCAATATTGGTCAGAGCCAGAAAAGAGGCGGCCTGTCCTGAAGAAGTCGCGAGGGCGGCAACCCCTCCTTCTAAAGCGGCAATTCTTTTTTCAAATACATCGGTAGTGGGATTTTGAATCCGGGTATAAATATTCCCAAATTCCTTCAATCCGAATAAATTGGCGGCCTGGGCGGAGTCATTGAAGACATAGGACGAAGTCTGATAAATGGGAACAGCCCTGGATTGTGTGGTAGGGTCTACTTCCTGACCTGCATGCAATTGCAGGGTTTCGAAACGGTGCTTTAGTGTTGACATAAGACTGTTTTTATAATAGGATAAATTTTTTTAATGTTTTGAAAATAAGAGATTTGTAATTAATCAAACTTGTACAGATCGGTAGAAAGATATCTTTCTCCGGTATCCGGTAAGATGACCACAATAGATTTTCCTTTATTTTCAGGTTTTAAAGCCAGTTGTAATGCGGCATAGGTCGCGGCTCCGGAAGAGATTCCGACCAAAAGCCCTTCATTTCTTGCCAGAGAACGGCTGGTTTCAAAGGCATCTTCATTGCTCACCGTGATGATTTCATCAATGACCGAGCGGTTCAGAACATCGGGCACAAACCCGGCTCCGATCCCCTGTATCTTGTGAGGTCCTTTTTTCCCGCCGGACAATACGGGAGAATCTGTCGGTTCGACAGCGACAATTTTTACGGACGGTTTCCTTTCTTTTAGGACTTCTCCCACGCCGGTAATCGTTCCTCCTGTACCGATTCCACTGACAAAAATGTCTATTCCCCCATCCGTATCACGCCAGATTTCTTCTGCAGTGGTTTTGCGGTGAATATCCGGATTGGCGGGATTTTTAAATTGATTGGGGAGATAGGCATTCGGGATGGATGCTTTTAATTCTTCAGCTTTTTTTATAGCACCGCCCATACCTTCCGCTCCGGGGGTAAGTACCAGTTCTGCTCCCAAAGCTTTAAGCAAATTTCTCCGTTCGATACTAAAGGTTTCGGGCATCGTCAGGATGAGTTTATAGCCTTTGGCTGCGGCTGTAAATGCCAGTGCAATCCCGGTATTACCGCTCGTGGGTTCAACAATCACCGTATTTTTGTTAACCAGACCTGATTTTTCAGCTTCCGAGATTAACGCATTTCCGATACGGTCTTTTACACTTCCGGCCGGATTGAAATATTCCAGTTTTGCAATAATTCTGGCCTGTGCTCCATGTCTTTTATTAAAATTAGAGAGCTCAAGCAACGGCGTATTTCCGATCAATTCGGTCAATTGTTTGTAAATGCGTGCCATAGTCCTATTTGTTTAATGATGATGACACAAAAGTATGGGATGCGCTTCGGGTCTGAAATCCCGTAAGCAGGGCATTTTTATACCATAAATGGGGGATGTAAGAGGGGTATTCCGGCTTAAATATGATATTCTATGGCGTCAACCCATCCCGCACGAACGGCGTACATCACCAGTTCAGAGGCATTGTTTATGTTCAGTTTCCGGAAGATGTTTTTTCGGTGGGACATCACGGTATGAAAACTGATGCACTTTTTATCGGCAATTTCCTTGGTGGTCAATCCTCCGGCTATCAGTTCGACAATCCGGATTTCAGCCGGTGTAAGGGTCAACGGTTCTTTTATATGGTTTGTCCCGTTTTCTTTGGTCATGAGAAGATCAATGACCTCGCCGCCATAATATTTTTTCTTTTTAACCGCTGCGTCTATTGCAGACATCAGCTCGTCCTGATCGGTTGTTTTGTATAAAATATTTTTGATGCCGATTTTATCCAATTTGTTGACCTCATTTCTGGTTAATGAATGGGTAAGTATCAAAACGGATAATTCGGGATACTGACTCAGGATAAATTTTAGAGATCCGGAATCTTCATCATCAAAAAACACGGGATCGGTAATTAAAAGATCAATATCTTCTTTCCTCAGTATATTGGTTAATTCATAAGGATTTTCAGCCTGACCGGCATAGATATATTTGTCATGACCGGATAATACTGAGCGGATGGCTTCTGTGACCAGAAACTGGATGTCTGCGATAAGCACTCTGTATGTTTTCCCGGGATCAGTCATTGGAATTTCATATTCCTGGGCGTTTTAAAGCAACAGGTTTGGTTTACAGATCTACAATCACTATGGGTACAAATCTAAAAAGATAATGCCAATCTGCAAATTGCCCTTTTGAGGCGGGTATCTCCCATAAAAAAGCCGGATTCTGTCCGGCTTTTTTATGGGATTATCAGTTGATTACTCTCCGGGATGTAAATAGGTTTTCAATGCCTCAACATAAGATTCGAACGCATTGACCCCTTCGGGAGTAATCTGACAAGACGTACAGGGCATTTTCCCTTTAAAGTTCTTTTCTATTTTGATATAGCCGGCTTGGGATAATTTGTCTAACTGAACACTCAGGTTTCCGGCTGTGGACTGTGTCTTCTCTCTGATATAAGCGAAGTCGGCTTTTTCCACCGCGAGGAGCATAGACATAACGGCCAGTCTCAACTCGGAATGTAAAAGAGGATCTAGTGTTTTAAACATTTTCTTTAATTTTTGCAGACTTCCTATTTAGAATATATCCTGGTAAAATCATGCATGTCAATATAGTAATGCAAAATGCCGGAATAATTTCCGGGCCTTTGACAAAAAGCAAAAGACAGGAAAACAACATGCCAAGAAATCCCAGATTCCGGATTGATTGAATCCCGATCATAAAGCCGGAAATTCCCACTCCGATACCCATTAAAAGGGAAACAAAGAAAATCACCGGTATGTCCACCCATATCAGCATGAGAGGCGTGAGCATAAAACCCACCCCCAGTGTTAACCAGATATGGCCAATGCTTTTGTCTACATAAGTAGTAATCGGTTTGGCTTTTTTGCGGAGAAAAAGGAACATTAAAGTATAGCCGATCAATGGGATCAACCAGAACAAAAACTGCACTTCCGGATTTCCGGTCTGTTTTAGCAGGAAATATACCAAGAGGGATATTATTAAACCATCATATCCCCAAAGCAGAAAGAGTTTTCCTCCTCCATGTTCCATATTAGTCCTGGTGTTTTGAATCATTCGGGTGATCAGTTCCAGACTTTCTTTTTCTGACAACGCATTTGTTTCCATAATGGAGTTTTATTAGTGGTTTATGTTATTTAAATACATTGCAAACATAAAGTAGTTTATGGTATAAACCAAATAATTTACAGCCATTATGATGATTATTTTAAGATTTCTGCAAATTTTACTGTTTTTAGATCAAGATGGATTGTGAAAGTATTGGTTATCAGCTTATTACCATTTTTTGAAAATAAAGAATACTGCCAGTACAATAAATATAAAACCTACCAGGTGATTCCAGCGCAGGGTTTCATTTTTAAAGAAACAAAGGGTGAATACCACAAAAACAATCAGGGTAATCACTTCCTGAATAACTTTCAGCTGCACCAGGGAAAAAGGACCTCCGTTATCAATAAAACCGTATTTATTGGCTGGAACCTGTAACATGTATTCAAACAGAGCAATGCCCCAGCTGATCAGGATAATGGCTATCAAAGGAAGATGATCCAGACCTTTCATCTCCTTGAATTTCAAATGTCCATACCAGGCAAAAGTCATAAATGCGTTGGAAAGCACTAACAAACCTATTGTATAAATTGACTTCATTTTGGGAAAATTTAGCGGCAAAGGTAACTGCATTTTTCATTTTCAGCGCTGTTTTTGTTGTTAATTTAACAAGCCATTTCCCCTGCGTTTTTCATGGCAGAGAGTAAATTATAGGCTCCTTTGACCACCACTTTTTCGGTTTTGTAATCGAAGTCTTCAGGCAAAATAATTTCAGTATAGCCGTCCCTGGTAATTCCTTTTTGTATTTCTATGATGCGATATTCCGTAAAGGGTTTGCCTTCTTCTTCTTTGTTTCTGCTAAATACAAAAATGTAATCTTTATCATCAAAATAGACTATCGCCTCTGAGGGGATAGCAGTTACTTCCTGATCCGCGCTTTCAATGACAGCATTGACATACATACCCGGTAAAACATTTTTACATTCACTCAGAATGCTTGCATAAACCGCATAGGTTCTGTCTTCACCAATGGACTTGCCCGTTTGGTATATGACGGCATCATGGGATTCAGTTTCATTATTGATAAAGAACTGTATTTTCTGACCCGTATACACCTGATTGGTGTTTTTTTCAAACAGTTTGAGCTCAAGGAAAAGACGCTCACTGTTGACTATTTCGAACAACACATCGGAGGGTTCAACAAATTTGCCGATATTCACATTGACCGCTTTTATGTAACCTGAAATGGGAGCAACCAGAGCCACGGAGCTGCTTATATTCTCTTCGCGAAGCGTTTCCGGATGAATGCCGATCAGTAATAGTTTTTGTTCCAGCGCTTTTAATTGCACTTTCAGGCTTTTGTAATCGGTTGAGATCTGTTGAAAGCTTTTTTTCGAGGATACTTCGTTTTTGTAGAGTTCATCCTGTCTGTTCAATTCAGCTTCGGCATATTCCAATTTGCTTTTTGCTTCAAGATAGTTTTGTTGAAGATTTATAAATTCCTGATTTTCAATAATGGCCAGCGTTTGTCCTTTGCTGATGGCATTACCGGGCATCAGGTGGGTGCTTTTCACAAAACCGCCCATGGGCATACAAACCGTCGCGAGGTTTTGAGGGGCCGCGGCTATGGTGCCGTTTACTTTAAATGATCCGCCCAACAAACGCAATTCGATGGTTCCTGTTGTAACGTTTGCAAGTTTTATCTGGTCTTCCCTGAGTTCCACAATGTCTTCGGGAAGTATTTCTGTTTCGCTGATTTCGCTCTCTGCGCTTTGGTTTCTGTTACATGAAACCATAACCATAAAAAGAACTGAAAACATAACGGATGATATAAAATGAAATCTTTTCATCGTACTGTGATTTAAAATATTTTACCTGTAATCCATTCAATAGAAATAATTGTTTGATTGTATTGATTCAGTGCCTCGAGATAGTTTTGTTTTATACTTAAGGCACGATTCAGATTCTGAATATAATCGGAGTAATCCAGTGCTCCCGCCTTATAGCTGAGCGTAGCCTGTTCAATGATTAGATCCGCTTCGGGAATCGCCTGTTTTTCGTAATACTCAACACTTTGGTTGAATTTGTTGTATTCCCCCATGAGTGCGTTGTAATTTCCCGAGAGCGATTGCATGGAATACTCAGCTTTTGTTTGAACCGCCTGCTCTTGTATTTTGGCTGCTTTTGTCCGCGATGAATAAGGCATAAACCATAATGGAATGGACAAACCCGCCTGAATCCCTGTGAAACGATCGCCGGAAGAAAAGGTACGGGGCACTCCGTTTATATCTTGAATTCCCTGCATCGTCTGACTGAAATATCCGATATTCAAATCGGGCATCATGCGGCTGCGCTCCAGATTCTTTTCAGCCCGTGATATTTCAACCTGTTGTTGGTAGTACCCGACTGTTGGATTTTCGGACAACATGGAAAGATCGTCAATATATTGAAATTCAATACGTTTTAGGGCGGTGTCAGAGAGTGAAAGCGGGGTGTTTGTATTTAAAAGTGTTTGCAGCTTTTGATTCAATATTACCAGATCAGCATGAATTTGTTGCAACTGATTTTTGACCTCCAGACTTTGAGAACGGGCTGAAATCATTTCGAGGCGATTGGTCTCACCTGTTTTCACTTTGAGTTCGGCTGCGCGAAGAAAACCGGAATAGAGACTGTCCTGATATACAAAAAGCGTTTTCTTTGAATTGAGATAGACCAATTGCCAATATACCTGTTTAACCTGTGTGGCTATTTCTATTTGCGTGGATTTTAATTCCCATTTGCTGCTTTTTATCTGGGCATCAGACAGCTTGTTTTGATTTATATATACTGTTGGAAAGGCAAACGACTGGGAAATACTGAAGCTGTTATCTTTTGTATAGGAGTTAATTCTTCCATATTCTCCGTTCACTTCAGTCTTGGGAATATCCCAGGAAGCGCCTTTCAGGGCTTTCTGCACGTCCACCGAATAAGCCGATGAACGTATGGATAAATTGCTGTCCAAAGCCATTTTAATCGCTTGTTTCCAGTCAATTCTGCCGGCTGGTTGAGCCATGATATGTCCTGAATAAGAGAATCCTAAGATCAGAAGTAAAACCAGGGGAAAATTCTTTGCCGCTTTTTTCTTAAAAACAGGCTTAAAAGAATGTGTGGAGAAGAAGATATAAAAGATTGGCAAAACAATCAGTGTCAGCAATGTTGCGGTGATTAGACCTCCGATAACCACTGTTGCCAGTGGTTTTTGAACTTCTGCGCCGGCAGAGGTCGAGAGGGCCATAGGCAGGAATCCGAGGGAAGCGACAGCTGCTGTCATAATTACAGGACGTAAGCGGGTGTTCAGGCCTTTTATGACCCTTTCTTTTATGTCGGTAATTCCATTCTTCTCAAGACGATTAAACTCGGATATCAGCACGATTCCGTTGAGTACAGCGATTCCGAACAACGCAATAAACCCGACCCCTGCTGAAATAGAAAAGTTCATATCCCGCAACCAAAGCGCCATAATCCCTCCAATCACAGACATGGGTACTGCTGAAAATATAAGCAGGGCTTGTTTGGCAGAATGAAAAGTGAAAAATAAAAGCACAAAGATGAGCAGTAGTGCTACCGGAACTGCTACAGCCAGACGGTTCTGTGCGGCCCTGAGATTTTCAAATTGTCCCCCATAGGTTACGTAGTATCCTGCCGGTAATTGAATCTGTGCATCGATTTTTCCTGAGACCTCTTCAATAACACTCTGAACATCACGGTTTCTGACATTGAATCCAACCGTGATCCGGCGTTTGGTGCTTTCGCGTGTGATTTGGGCAGGACCTGATTTGATCTCAATATTGGCAAGCTGATCCATGGGAATCTGTCCGCCACCGGGGATTTCTACCAGAAGATTCTTCACATCCTCGGGATTTTGCCGATAGTCTTTATCTAGGCGGACCACCAGGCCAAAACGTTTTTCTTCGTCATATACAACTCCGGCCTGACTCCCGGCAAAGGCCGCCCGCAGTACCCGGTTTACTTCTTCTATGGACAAACCATATTGGGCAAGCCGATCCCGGTTATAATCTACCTGAATCTGCCCCAATCCCGTCACTTTCTCAACATTGATGTCTTCAATGCCTTCAATGTTTTGAATGATTTTTTCCACATTGGCCGCTTTTTCGACCAATGTATTCAGATCATCGCCAAATATTTTAACGGCAATATCTTGTTTTGAACCGGTCATCAATTCGTTAAAACGCATTTGTATGGGTTGCTGAAATTCAAATTTGACTCCCGCCAGCGGAATCAGAGCTTCTTCCATTTTTTCAATCAGTTCTTCCAGCGTTTCCGCTGAGGTCCATTCACTCTTATCTTTAAGCGTAATGATGTAATCACCGGTTTCCATAGGGGTGGGGTCGGTCGGAATTTCTCCGGCACCTATTTTACATACCGTATGTTTTATTTCCGGAAAGTTTTTGAGCAATATTTTATTTGCCTTTTCAACGATTTCAATGGTATGGGACAGCGAGCCACCCTGTAAAGTCATCACTCCGGCAGCCAGATCTCCCTCCTCCAGCTGAGGAATGAATTCTCCGCCCAAACTATTAAAAATAAATAGACTGAAAACAAAGACGGCGATTGCCGAAACGGTTACCGCCAGTTTGTGTTTTAAGGCAAATAAAATGGCGGGATTAAATATTTGATGAACCCCATGCATCAGTTTGTCTGAAAAACCGGGTTTCTGTCGGGCGCTTTTATTCAAAAACAAAGAGGAAACCATGGGTACATAGGTCAATGAGAGAATGGTTGCACCCGTCAATGCAAAAGATACAACCTGCGCCATCGGGCGGAACATCTTGCCTTCGATTCCGGTCAGGGTCAGGATAGGAACATAAACAATCAGAATAATGATTTGTCCGAAAGTCGCACTACTCATCATTTGTTTTGCTGAGTCCAATACTGTTTCGTCCATTTGTTGCCGGGAGTATTTTTGAATCCCCGGATGAAGAGAATTCGCAGATAATTGATGTACAACACTTTCTACGATAATTACGGCGCCATCCACAATTAATCCAAAATCAATGGCTCCCAGGCTCATCAGGTTCCCGGAGACTCCAAAGAAGTTCATCAGAGAGATGGCAAAAAGCATGGAAAGAGGAATGACTGACGCCACTATCAGTCCTGCCCTCATATTTCCGAGAAACAAGACCAGGATAAAGATCACAATCAGCGCTCCCTCGGTTAAATTTTTGGAAACGGTTCCAATGGCACGGCCTACGAGATCAGAACGATTGAGATAAGGCTCAATCTTCACTCCCCGGGGCAATGACTTTTGAATAGAATTTACGCGGTTTTCCGCGTTTTTAATCACTTCATTGGCATGGGCTCCTTTCAGCATCATAACGACCCCCCCC
>JAQVSH010000129.1 GCA_028700615.1 Bacteroidales bacterium | reverse complement strand
GATCCACAAAATCATTCAGATCTTTTCGGGAAGATTCATCCAGACCGACATAGGGATTGTCAAGGCATAAAACAGATGGCTTTTTAAGCAATGACTTAATAATAAAAACCTTACGACTTTCCCCGTTAGATAATTTAATAAACTCCGTATTCAGGAAGGATCTGAGATCAAATAACGTATTTAAAGCTTCCAGACCGGAAATCAACGAATCATCCCCTTCAAAAAGAAAATCACTGACGGTAAAAGTGCCTTCTACATCAGAGCTATTATAACGTTGCTGATAATAAAATTGTTGATATTTTATCCCCGTATCCTGAAAAAAGACAAAAGAGGCTGCCTCATTAAACCGACGAAGCGCTAATTCAGAATCCGTAATATTCTGATAGAAAAAGTTTCCTTTAGTAATTCGAAAATCTCCGCGAAGCAATTGCAAGACCGAAGTTTTCCCAGCGCCCGAATTTCCCAGAATGGCCCAATTTTCTCCTTTTTTTATCTCCCATGAAAAGTCACTAAAGAGAATCCGGTCATACTTTTTTATGGTACAATGATCCAGTTTTAATAACAAATTCATGATATTACACAAAAAAGCAATCAGGCCGGGTTTTATTGAACCAAAGACATATCCGAATTCACCGTATAGGTTTTCCCTTTTTCCGTTTCAATTTGGAGTACTTTGCCGGCATAACTTAATTTCAAAGGATTACCTAATTTTGAAGTGATCTTAGCCTGTTTGAGTTTTCCTTCTTCCCAATCCATATTCACTTCAAAATTTCCTCTGGCGACAGCTCCATAAATGTATCCCTGCTTCCAATCAGAAGGCAGGGCAGGCAACAACTCGACTTCACCGGCATGACTTTGCAGAAGCATCTCGGTAATCCCGGCAGTAGCTCCAAAGTTTCCGTCAATCTGAAAGGGAGGATGCGTATCAAAGAGATTCTTTAAGGTAGATTGTCTCAGCAAGGCCAGGAGATTCTCATAGGCCTTATCCCCATCCCGCAAACGGGCAAAGAAATTAATAATCCAGGCGCGGCTCCATCCGGTATGTCCTCCGCCGTGAGCAAGCCGGTAATCAATGGTTTTTCTGGCAGCTTCCAGCAATTCCGGATTACTTTGTTTGGTAATCTGATTACCGGGATGCAACCCATACAAATGAGAAATATGACGATGTCCCGGTTCGGGTTCTTCAAATTCTTCGGTCCATTCCATCAAACGGCCGTCTTTTCCAATCTGAGTGGGAGAAAGTTGATCCAGCGTTTTTTGCATTTGTTTTCTGAACTTTTCATCCGTATTCAGTACCAGTGTGGCCTGAATGGTATTTTGAAGCAAATCGCGGATAATCATGTGATCCATCGTAGGTCCCATAACCATGCTGGCGTTACCTTCACTTCCCGGAATTTTAAATTGATTCTCGGGAGAAATAGAAGGGCTCGAAACAAGGTAACCGGTTTTCGGATTTTTTACCAGCCACTCCATACAAAATTCAGCGGCTTCTTTCATAATCGGATAAGAAGTGCTACGCAGAAAGTCCACATCACCTCCAAAAGCATAGTAATCCCAGATATTCTGGCAGCTCCAGGCGATGCCCATCGGCCACATTCCATACTGGGGAGAGCCGGAAGGCTGAGTATCAAACCATGGGTTAGTAGTATAATGAGCCACAATACCATTCAGTCCGTAAACTTCCTTAGCCGTTTTTCTGGCACTGGGACGCATAGCGTCTATAAACTCAACGAAAGGTTTTTCCAGTTCATTCAGATTAGTAGTCCCGGCAAGCCAGTAATTCATCTGAATATTGATATTGATGTGGTAATCGGCACTCCAGGGAGGGGTAAGTCCATCGGCCCACAACCCCTGAAGATTGGCGGGAAGATCCCCCGGACGGGAACTACTGATCAGCAAATAGCGGCCAAACTGATAATAGAGCTCCATCAGGTCATAATCCACATATCCGTTTTGCATCGCGGTAATTCTGGCATCAGTACTGAAATAACGCCCTTCACTTGTGCCAAGATCTATGTCAACCCGTTTAAAATACGATTGATAATCAGCAATATGATCTTTTTTCATCCCGGCAAAAGGTTTCTTCACAGCCGATTCCATTTGCTCCTGAGAAACAATGGCAGGATCAATGCCTTTATAATCAGTATCTGCTGTCAAAAGAATCGTCACCGCATCAGCTTTCTCAACACGAATACTGTCTCCTCCTGAAATCAGGCTGCCCCCTTCCGGAAGCACCCTCAAGCGGGAGAAAAAAATAACCCCCATCCCTCTTCCTACATGTTCACTCATCGTGATTTCATTGCCCTGAGCTAAAATCTGCGCAAGATTCCCGGGACGGGAAAGCTTTGAGGTAAAAGTCAGGGATCCGGGCTTGTCTGCGGTGAGGCGGACTACTAACACCTGATCGGGAGCACTCGCAAAAATTTCACGAACATAATTTACCCGATCATGCGTATAACTAACCCGTGCAACCGCATTCTCAATATCCAGTTCCCTCCGGTAATTGGTTACACCTCCCCTATAGGTACCAAAATTCATTTCCAGATCGCCCAGTGTCTGGTATGTAGCCCCTTGGATTCTCGGTCTGGCTACTCCCGGCTGAGTACCACGAGGCCTGTTGCCCAAAATCCCGGTGGAAGCCAATTGCTCTGCTTCCTTATACTTTCCCTGAAAAAGAAGATCTCTGACTTCTGCCAGTGTTTTAGACGAACCGGGAACAGGATTCCAACGGGATTGTCCGGCCCATACGGATTTTTCATTCAACTGGAGATGCTCTTTTTCTACAGTTCCAAAAACCATGGCTCCGAGTCTTCCATTTCCCACCGGAAGTGCATCTTCCCAAACCTCTGCGGGTCTTTCAAACCAGATCTTCCATTGAGAAGGAAGAGTAGCTTCATCCTGAGCATATAGAGAAAGAACCCCCAATACACTCAAAATTAATAGCATAGAAAAAGTTTTTCTCATATTTAATAGTTTACACGATCATTATTCTCAAACCTAAATCCAGGTTGCCTTGTGCCAGAGGTACTCCATGGGACCATGTTTATGACGGGCCATATACCAGGAAGCAAAGCCCCTCATGGCAATAAACATCACAATTCCGATCAGCAGACTACAAGACGCTCCGGTAATTGCATAAACTCCCAATCCGAAACCATAATAAATACAAGCACCGATCATCGACATAATGATATAGTTGGAAAGGCTCATTTTACCGAAAGGCACCAGTTTTTCCAGGGTCGATTTGAAAAATTTCTGCTGATACAAGGTAACAAACACTGAAATAAGAATCAGGGTAAAAGCAAAATTAGACCAGGTAGTTAACACCATGGAAAAAATCGGAGCCGTATTTTCAGAAAGAAATAAACCGGTATGTTTTGACAAAAACAAAAGGGGAACAAAGCATATCACTGAATACAGTAATGTTTTTTTCCAAAAGGCAACAGAAGCTTCTGAAGGAACCAGTAATTTTTTTCTGCCCAATAAGTAGCCAATCATAAAAAGAGAAACCGTCTGGAAAACTCTCCCGTTTTCCCAGTACCAAAGCATTACGGCTTTTCTTCCGATCATAAGATTTCCCTTGAGCAGTTCAAAAAAAGAATCTCCTGTAATATGAGCCCCGGTCTGTGCAAAATAAGTTCCGGAGAGCGCCGCCGGTTTTACATAATCAGGATTAAAGAGTGAATAAAAAAACCGTCCCAATTCAAATGGCTGAAGCATACAAAAAGCAGCAAGAATAAGAATCCACCGATTACTGAGATTACAAATCATCACTAAAGTAACTCCCAGGATGGCGTACAACATCAAAATATCTCCCTGATAAAAAGCAGAATTTAAAATACTAAAACCGAACAAAAGCAGGAGTCTCCACAAAAAGCGACCTCTGAAATCTTTTCCTTTCTTAGCCTGATTGTTAAACTGAATAAAAAAAGTCAGCCCGAATAAAATGGCAAAAATTGAGTACGCCTTCCCTCCGAACAGAAAGAATATTGAATCCCAGAACACACTATCCAATGCTTTCATCCATTCCGGAAGATATTCAGGGAAATAAGCATAATCAAAATGTTCAATGTTGTGTACCAACATAATTGCAAGAATTGCAAATCCCCTTAAAGCATCTACGACCTCTATTCTGGGGGCCTTCATTTCTGTTGTCATCTATAATTATTTTATTGAATTTGATTTTTGTTTAATTAAAGATTTAAAATTAGTGATCTTTTTGGATTTACAACAAGGAAAAACTTTTGTAATGTATTTTCTTAGATGGATATATTCTATCCATCTGACATCATGAAAAAATTGAGATCAGTCGTCTTAACAATATGTAAACAAGATCAATCCGATTCTTTTTGCTATACATTTTGCATAACATTTTGCATAACATTTTAGACTTTTGAATAATAAAGAAACATACTTTTGAATCGTAGAACTAGCCGAAAATGGAAACTCAGGTTCAAAACAGAAGAAAAAAAGCGGATTCTCTCCTGATCCCGCATTTTGAGAATTTGGCAGATACCGACGATGCGCTGTTTAAAATGATAGGTAAAAAAATTATATTTCCTACTAATCTGCACCCCAATATACCAGGACGTGACACAGTCACAGAAGTATTAAAAAAACCCGGATATAAGATTATCACCTTTGCGGATGCCGCCGGGTGTAATATCTGCCGGTTGAACTTTTTTGGATGGAAACTTTTGATTGCAGAATCCAAAGAATGGAAAAACCCTGTGGATTTTGTTTTTATTATCCAGCCCGGTAATGAATTATCTTCGATTCTGGATTTTTATGATTTTTATTTCCCGATATTTTACGATGAAAGCGCAAGTTTTATAAGAAAGAACCAATTATCAACAGATCCTCAGCTGCAAACATTTCTGGTTGATCCGGAAAATAAAATTGTATTGGCAGGATACCCTGTTGCCCATAAAATCTTATGGAACCGCTACAAAAAAATCATTGAGAATCCATCCTGATTTTTAATCAAGTTTTTCAAAAATGGTTACTGATGCTTTATAACATATATAAAGCTCAATAAACTATTTTATTTTGGCACTATATCTGCATACTGCAATGTTTTGAGCGAACTATTATTATTAACTATTGCTTTTATTACTGAGTTTCTTAATTTTGCGGATTCATTTTTTTTCTATGAAATTCCCTATTATTTTATTAAAATAACAAATGATTAAATCATGAATTCAGAAACAATTTTTTGGGTTGCGTTTATTGCGATTTTTGTAATCGGCTTTATTGTAGATATGGCTGCTGCAAAACGTCGGCATAAACAGGAAAGTGTCGCAGTTGCTCTTAAATGGACCGGCATATGGGTTGGAATTGCAGTTTTATTTGGTCTTTCTATTTCATTTTTCTATCCTCAGAATCCGGATTCGGAAGTCAACACCCGAAGCATGATGGGAATGAAATTCTTTGCGGGTTATCTGACTGAGTATATGCTCTCCATTGACAATTTATTTGTTTTCATTATGATATTTGCCATGATGAAGGTACGCGAAGATGTGCAGCCTATTCTGCTAAAATTGGGTATATTACTTTCTATATTTTTACGGTGCCTCTTTATTCTGGTCGGGATGGGACTGATCGATCGATTTGAATGGCTGATCTATCTTTTTGGTGCATTTCTGATTGTGATGACCATTAAAATGATCAAAAGCGGAGATGAAGATGAAACCATCGATCCGGAAAAGAATGTGCTGATCCGGACGGCTAAAAAGTTTTTTAAAGTAGATGTGAATGTTCACGATGCTCAATTTCTCTCCCGTATTGATGGGAAACGGGCACTCACCCCGTTTACATTAACCTTTTTACTGATTGGTTCAACCGATGTAATGTTTGCCATTGACTCCGTTCCGGCTGTAATCGGCGTAATTCAGGAGGGAAATCAGGCCATGACGCTGATGGAAAGGGATTTTAT
>JAQVSH010000128.1 GCA_028700615.1 Bacteroidales bacterium | reverse complement strand
TTTAATAATATTTTATAATACGCTCATTAGTAAAACTTTATAATTTTGCTCACGAATTTGGCTCAGGAAGGTTCCACCTGTATAAGATTTCTTTTGAACTGGAGAAAAACGCTACGGCCGAGCGGGAATGCCGGCACGTGGGGATGCTCTCGGTCAAGACGGCCAACCGGTCGGTGGAGGATGCGTTGAAGATGCCGGATCCGGTGGACCTGTATCACGGGCTCCTGAACGAAGGGGAAGTGGCTTGCCTGTTTGCGGATTCCAATGCAGGCAAGTCCATTTTCGCGGTGCAAATGGGGGATTACATTTCCCGGTACCGGAAAGTGCTTTACGTGGATTGCGAGTTGTCGGAGAAGCAGTTCCAGTTGAGGTACACCAATAAAGAGATGGGATACCGGCATGTGTTTTCCGACAATTTCTACCGGGCGGAGATCGATCCGATGCATATCGGGATCCAAAACTACGAAGAAGCGATCATCAAGGATATTGAAGAGGCGGCTCTACAGACGGATGCCCGGATCGTGATCATCGACAATTTGACCTATTTGTGCAACAGCTCGGAAAAGGGGGACGTGGCCGGGTTGTTCATGATGAAGCTGATTGCCTTGAAGAAGAAGCACACCCTTACCCTATTGATCATCTCGCACACGCCCAAGCGGAATTTGAGCAACCCCATCACGCAGAACGACCTGGCCGGATCCAAGAAGCTATACAACTTTTTTGATAACGTCTTTGCCATCGGGCAGTCGGCCCAGGACAAACGGATCAAGTTTGTGAAGCAGGTGAAGGTCCGGGCGGGAGAATACCTGTATGACTCGGACAATGTAATCGTGTATGAGATTACCAATGATGGCGGGTACGTGCATTTTCTGCACAAGGGTTATGGGAAGGAAGCGGAGCATTTGAGGGACAAAACGGAGGAAGATGATGCGCTGACCCGTTCCAACATCCAGTCGCTGCACAGAGAGGGAAAATCGGTGCGGGAAATCGCGGATCTGGTGAGTCTGAGCAAGACGACGGTGCACCGGATCATTACCCGGGAGAAAGAGAAGGAAACGGTTTCATTGGGGGATGCTGTCCCGTCCCGGGATGCGGGACAGGCGGGACACGTGGGACAAGATGGGACACTTGCGGATGCTGCGGGACAGTGTGTTCCGCAGCCGGACGAGCCGGACCCGGGGGGGTCTTTCGTTTTTGACCTCTATGACAACTTTGAGTTCTGATGGCCGATCCGCACAATTATTCCCTGCAGCGCTATTCGGGTCCGGGGAGCCGGTTCACGTGTCCCGCTTGCGGAGAGAAGCATTGCTTTACGTTGTATGTGGATGAGAGCGGGGATTATTTGAATGAGGCGGTGGGACGGTGCAACCATGAAAGCAGCTGCGGGTACCATTACACGCCCAGGCAATTCTTTGAGGACCACCCTTCTGCCCGGCCTGATTGGAAGGAGAACTTTTTCCGCGTACCTCAACCAGTAGTAAAAAACACAGTAAAAAAACAATTATGGACCATCACGACAGATATAGTAAAAAGCACGGTAAATCCGGCAATAGACAGCGATTTCACGATGTTTCTGACGGGTTTGATCGGGAAGGAAAACACCGTCAACATCGTAAAAGAATACCATATAGGCGTCACCAAAAAAAGGGACGTGATTTTCTACCAGGTGGATACGGAGGGTCGCTGCAGGACCGGGAAGATTATGAAATATGACCGGAAGACCGGGCACCGGGTCAAGGACGAGCAGGTCGGTGGAAAGATCACCTGGGTCCATGCGGTGTTGAGGCAGTCCGCGGATCCCTTGTTGCGCCTTCCCGATGGCTGGGAGTTGACCCAGTGTTTGTTCGGGGAGCATCTGTTGAGACAACACCCGACCAGGCCGGTGGCGCTGGTGGAAAGTGAGAAGACAGCGGTAATTTGCAGTGCGTTCTGGCCACAGTACATTTGGCTGGCCACCGGGGGAAAGTCTCAGCTCAACGACCGGCTGCAGGTGTTGATGGGGCGTAAGGTCGTGGCGTTTCCGGATGTGGACGGGTACCTGGAATGGAAGGAGAAGTTGTCCCGGGTCAGTGGACTGGATATTGTGGTGTCGGATGTGTTGGAGAAAGAGGCGTCTTTTGAGGACAGGGCTCGGCACGTGGATATTGCGGATCTGCTGATCCGGCAGCACTGGAAGGAGCATATGGCTATTACTCCGGTGGAAAAGTATGAGGATCCCAGGATGCACCCCACTTTTTTGAAGTTGAAGGGATTGGTGGGAGGGTGCGATTTGGAGGAGCTGGACAATATGAAGGGGCTGGCAGATGTGGGCTATTGGAAGGAGCTGGCGTTGCTGGTTAATGAGCTGGATTTGGAGGTGGAGGGGGTAAGGGAGGTTTAGTTTTTAGGCAATGGAGGGAATTTTTATCTTGACTGTTTTGTAAAAAACCCCGGACCAAGGGGGATGGTCCGGTGTGGGGGGGTATACAGTGGATATTAAGTCAAAAATGGCATAATATAAAATCAATACCCTACTATATTATAATCCTTCCAGCCATCAGTTGCTTTGTAAGTATCAACCGCAGATGTTGGCACCTCCACGGTCGCTCCACTTGGAAGCATGTCGGTATAATATGTAGGGGGGGTTGTATGAGGGAAGTGGAAGGTATCTACTTTATTACATCCTAAAAATCCTTTGTTTCTTATAGAAATAAGACTTATTGGGAAAATGACATGTCCTGAAAAATTACTACAATTAAAAAATGCACTTTCTCCAATAGTGGTTATATTATTTCCCATCACTAATTCACTAAAACCAGAACAATATCTAAATGCCGTTGCCCCTATAGTAGTCAATCCATCTGGAAGATTTAAAGTACCAGTAAAGCCTGAACAAGAAGCAAATGCCGCTTCCCCAATAGAAGTCAATCCGTCTGGGAGATTCAAAGTACCAGTAAAACCTGAACAACCATTAAATAAAAAACCTTGAATAGAAGTCAACCCTTCTGGTAGATTTAAAGAAGTAAAACCTGAACAAGATTGAAATGCCGCACTCCCAATATAAGTCAATCCATCTGGAATATTCAAAGAACCGGTAAACCCCCAACAAGATGAAAATGCAGTTCCTCCTATGGTAGTCAATCCTTCTGGAAGAGTCAAAGAACCAGTGAAACCCGAGCAACATGTAAATGCCGCAGTCCCAATATAAGTCAATCCATCTGGTAGAGTTAAAGTACCGTTAAAACCTGAACAGCTATCAAAAGCCCACCTCCCAATAGTAGTCAATCCTTCTGGAAGAGTCAAAGAACCAGTAAAACCTCTGCAACAAACAAATGCAGCTTCGCCAATAGTAGTCAATCCTTCTGGAAGAGTCAAAGTCCCTGTAAGACCAGTACAAAGCGCAAAAGCCTCAGTTCCAATTCTTGTTATACTATGAGGTAGAATAATTTTTCTAATTTTTTTATTTGCTGTACCAGACAAATTCCCAAAAGCTTTATCAGGTATTTTATCACCTTCACATATTACATCTTTCAAATCTATGTATATCAGTTGAGGCATTTGGCTTCTCATTACCTCAAAATCTGCCTTATTAATCTCTCCTCTTACTATCATTGTAGTGATAGTATCTTTTTGGGTTTGGTTAAGTATTGTGCCTAAAGTACCCATCTGTGTTACCTGGTATACACATGTTTCATCACCTTCTTCCTGATTCGTTTTGAATGTTTTCTGCCCACCATAACCAGTCCCTTGAGCATTTGTTGCATAAGCTCTTACATAGTATGTAGTATTGGGGTTAAGACCGGACAGGTCGCTTGTAAAGGCTCCTGTTCCTTCGCCATCTTCTGTTTTTGAATCTGTAATGTCAGGTTCTTCCGAAGTGCTCCAGCAAACACCTCGTTCTGTGACAGCAGATCCACCATCTGCTGTTACATTATAGGGACAGGTGGCTGTTGTGGTTGAAATGTTGGTGACATTTCCTGTGGTCACTGTAGGGGTGGCTTGTTGTGCCGTTGTAGTGAAAGTTCTTTGTACCCCTATTTTAGTGCCTTCTGCGTTGGTCGCGTATGGCCTTACATAATAAGTCGTATTTGGAGAAAGACCGGTAATATTACTTGTATAGGTACCAAGACCCATTCCATCTGTTGTCGTTGAGTTTGACATATCAGGATTTTCTGACGTACTCCAACAGATGCCACAGGTGGTAACCCTAGCGGCACCTTCGAATGTGACTTCACATGAAATACTGGCTGAGTTATTAGTGATCGAATGAACATCCTTAATGATTACAGAAGGAGTTCTTTGGTAACCTTCAGGTAAAACTAGGTAAAACGGAATATCTTCATGTTTCTGAAAGGCATCAAATCTTTTGTTAGAGTCTTCAGTCTGATTGCGGCCAAACATATAGAACCACAAATTAGCGAAGGAACTATAATAGCCAATTGGAGTATTATTTGCTGTGTATTCTGAAGCTTCCTGGAATGTTTTACCAGATGAAAACTGTGATACCATGTTATTCAAAAACTTATTTCCCGCGAAAAAAGGTACCGTAAAATTAAAACCGTTAAATGCCTCAGCACCAAGTGAGAAAAATGTTGTATACAGATCATCAAGAACTGAGGTAGTACACCCAACAACAAACACCCATGAGTTGTTAAATTTACTTATTGTAGTGTACTCTATCCAGTCAGGGGTAATTGCAATGTATGGTACCTTTTTCACTACAATACGTCTACACTTCGCTAGTTCGGCGTTTGATAATATTGAGTAACTTTCCTCTAGTAATGTTCCTGTTACCAGTACTGTAACATTATCAGCTAGCACCCCTCCATGAGTATTTATTAGTATGATATCATATTGGCTTAAAAAATCCCCTCTAAAACGCTGTATAGATGCGTTCTTATTCATGAAGGAATCGACTTGAAATCCTGCAACACTAAGCGTGTTATATATCGAGTTATAATCTATATAATTGATTCCTGTTGCTTGAAATGCAAACGGGGCTAAAATTAAGGCTTTCTTATCTCCCATAGGAACAATATAATTTTGTTCATTAGCTTTCGTCAACACGGAGTTCACCGCATTTTCCGCTTCACTTTCACTGTTGTCGAACCATAGTTCATTATCGCCCGTTACCACCAATATATGACTGCTAGTTCCATCCTTTAATTGAACAGACAAGATAGTGCCTGAAGGATTAAATTGTGCGGATGTTACTCCGTCCACCGCTTCTATCTGATTAAAAAGAACAAGTGAATCAGGGGGTGTAGTACCATTTGACGATTCTGTAATCATGTTATCAATTACCGTACTTACAAGTTCATTAATAATTGTAACTTCTTCACTACTTAATTGATCGTCAATTGCATCCTGGCCACAACCGAACAGGGCAATACTCATAATTAGCAGCAAGACAGTCTTTTTCATTATTATAATGTTTTAGTTTATATCTTTTATATATCCAGCATGACAGTTACATATATGGCATTAGTTACCGGAATAAGTGAAAGCCCACACTGGCGCTTTTATCTTTACTGAATAAGAGAAGGCAGAGGTATAACCAGCAGATAAGAAAGAAAAAACGGATGTATTTCGCCTGATTATTCCTGGTATCATTGCAGTTATGTTTTTGAACAAGGAAAAACGTAACCTTGTGTTACATAAGTTTTGAATATACTAAAAATTACTCTTTTTATCCACCATGACTCTGAATTCGGTCGGTTTGAGCTTGTAACCGGTAGGTTTGAGTTTGAATTCGGTTAATACAAGAGAAATGTAGTTATAAAAGAGATGCGGAGCGGTTCAATAGTCAATAATGGAAAAAGTAGATAATTTGTTTTACTGTTCCACCTGTCCCGGGTGTCCCATTCCAGCTGGATGGGACAGAAGAATTGTAGAAAATTAAAAACGCCCCCGAATGGAGGCCGTTTTTTTACAGTTTATCTATCAAGTCGGCTTT